>JAIFKY010000032.1 GCA_020049345.1 Anaerolinea sp. | reverse complement strand
GCAGGTTGAGCACTTCGTTCTCGCGGTCGGCGGGGTAGACGACCATGAAAAGATAATTAAAGGTGCGCCATCCGTCCAGATAGTCGGTGTACTTGCTGAGCAGGTCTTTGCCGGGTTTCACGTAGGCATCCTGCACAATGAAGCCGCCGCGCGCATCGTCGTAGCCGGTGGTGAAGAGATAATGTCCGAGCCAGCTAATCTTTCCATTCGCGTCGCGTTCGTAGTAGCCTTTCTCCACTAGCACGGGGAAGCCGGCGGCCAGCAGGCGTTTGACAAGATTTTCATCGCCGCCGTTGCGCACGAGGGCGCGATATTCCGTATTCTCGTTGACAAAGTCCACCATTTCGTAGGGCATCACATTTTTATCGGCTTTGCCCTGTTCGATGAAATTATCGCGCGTGTTGCCGTTGCCCGGTTTTACAACCCGCGCAATATCGTCGCGGTTGCCGGTCCAACCCCAGAAGTTGAGCGCCATGGTCAGGTTGGCGGGGCCGCAATAGTTCCAGCGTTCGTGCTGATCGACGTAGACCACGCCCGGCAGGACGACCGAACCCGGCAGGGGCGTGGATGTGACCGTTGGGGCAAGCGTCGGTCCGGGTGTGGGAGTCAAAGTCGGAGTTATTTGTGGAGTGAGCGTCAGCAGGAATTCGGCGCGCGCGGTCATAACTGCGGTTTCAACGGTCAGTGCGGTTTCTCCGCTCGGTTGAAAGACGGCTTCGGAGGGCGGGTTGAAATAGTAAATGACCTTTGTGCGAAGTTCGTCCACGCGCCAGGCGAGGCGGCTGTGTACCGGTGGGATAAAGTAAACGCTGACGGCAAGCGCGAGCGCAAGCGGGATCAGCCAGTATTTATTAAATTTGAATTTCATTTTCATGGGTGGGATTATAAAGCAAAATAAATCATGCCGTTTTTTCGTAACTACTCAGGGCAAGACCCTAAAGGTTTCTTTTACAAATCAAAACAAAATTTCAATCAAGATTTTCTTGCAAACTGGACTTTTGCTATATCGAAAAAAAACTTTAGAGACTGTTTAATAACTTCACCACGAAGACACAAAGACACAAAATTTTTTTCCTTCGAGTCTTTGGGTTTCGTGCCTTTGTGGTCAAAAAGCGGGATTATTAAACAATCCCTGAGTAGTTACGGTTTTTGCCTGCCTTGCGATGAGCGCATCTTTTCCCCGCAACCTGCGTAAATAAATACGGAGGTTCAAATGACTACTGAAACGAAACATCATATCCCCTGGTATTTATGGCCTTTTGCGGCAATCTGGAAACTGCTGGCAGTGATTGTGGAATTAACGGGACGATTCGTGGCGATGACGCTGGGTATTGTCTTCATTCTCGTCGGCGTCGTTGTCAGCCTGACGATTGTTGGCGCGATTGTGGGTATTCCGCTGGCGGTTGTTGGGTTGTTGCTGTTGTTGCGAGGTATATTCTAAATTTTTTAACCACGAAGTCACCAAGACTCGAAGGGAAAAACTTTGTGTCTTGGTGACTTCGTGTCTTTGTGGTCAAAAAGCGGGCTTATTAAACAGTCGCTAAGAGTTTTTTCTCGGTGATCGCTCTGTGGTTAAATCTTTTGACAAGGCGTACCCGTTTAGGGATGTTGATTCTTTCCGGGGAGCAGAGCCAACATTCGGGTGGAGAAGGCGGCGAGCGCTTTTCGAATTGGGGGAATCCGCATGATGAGAAAAATCGCAACGATGATCCCGTAGATCAGCGGCTTGAGAATTTCGCCTTGCAGCGAAAGGATGTCGCCTTTTTTGCTCCAGAGATAATGAAGCACGACCAGTGGCGCAATAAAATAAACAGCCTGATGCAAACGCTTCCAATTTTTGCCGAGGCGTTTTTTCCAAATATCAAACGAAGTGATCGCGAGCGGAATTAGAAAAATAAATGCGATGATTCCAACCACAAGACGCGGCTTCTGAACGATCTCCTGCATCAAGCGGCTCCAGGCGAAACCATAATCCAGGTCGGCGAAAATGATGGCGTGGATGGTTGCATACATGAAGGCATACAGCCCCAATGTGCGGCGGTGTTTGAGCGGCTCGCTCCATTTGAAGAGGGTGTTGAGCGGCGAGCAAAATAGCGATAGCACAAGCAATGTGATGGCGTGGCGTCCCGTACGCTGTTCGAGGTCTTGAATGGGGTTGGGAGAAAGGTTTCCCGTGGCTGCGTCAAAGATTAATAAGATCAGCGCTGACCATGCGTACAGGTGAATGGCAATTTGTAATGGGGTGTAGGCGGTTTTTTTCATGAAGTTGGTTTTTGCTCTTTCGGGGCTTGGAGTGTGTTTCTTAAAGGCTTTTTACCACTGAGATCACGAAGATCACTGAGAAAAAACTATTAAAAATCTCTGTGCTCTCTGTGGTTAATGCTCTTTTCTCGTACAAACTTGGACTTAAGAAACGCTCTCTTGGCCACGAAAGAGCAAAAAGCTTAATAATTCACGCTCAAATCCATGCCGTCATACAGCGCGGCGACCTGCTCGCCGTAGCCGTTGAATGGCAGGCTGGCTCTGCGGCTGATTTCTCCAATGCGGCGCTCGGTGGATTGTGACCAGCGCGGATGATCTACTGCGGGGTTGACGTTGGCATAAAAGCCATATTCATTCGATGCGATGCTCTTCCATAATGTGTCCGGTTCCTCGGCGACGAGTTCGATCTTTACAATGGATTTGATCGATTTGAATCCATATTTCCACGGCACCACCAGGCGGATCGGCGCGCCGTTTTGTGGCACGTTGGGTTCGCCGTACAGACCTGTGGCAAGGAAGGTCAGGTCATTCATGGCTTCATCGAGGCGCAGTCCTTCCTGATAGGGCCAGGGATAGTATGGGCTTTTTTGTCCGGGCATTTCTTCGGGGCGGAAGACAGTTTCAAAACGCACATATTTCGCATCGGAAGTGGGCTCGGCTAAATTAAGCAAACTCGCCAGCGTAAAGCCTTCCCATGGAATGACCATGCTCCATGCTTCAACGCAGCGTAAACGATAAATGCGTTCTTCCTGCGGCAGTAACTTCAACAGGTCTTCGATGCCATACGTTTTGGGATTGTTGACCAGCCCGCCCACTTCAACGGTCCACGGGGCAACCTTGAAATCTTGCACAAGCCCTGCCACGCCTTGCTTGTCTGTGGTGAATTCATAATAGTTGTTGTAATTGGTGATGTCAGAATAGGTGTTGACTTTATCTCCCAGTTCATCGGTTGCATTGGATGTTGGAACTGGTTTGACATTCTGAACTTCATTTGCCGTTGAAGGGGCGCAAGCCGCCAAAAGCGCCGCGCTGGCGGTAACGGTTGCGGCTTTCATAAAATCACGCCGCGAAAGATACACCTGCTTTGGCGTGATCTCGGAGGAACGGACAGGAACGGATTTATATAAGTTGGGCATGGCTAAAGTCTCCTCGGGTAAAACATGCGATAAGTTATTTGTAAGATGTTTTTATTCTAAAGAACCTTCCTTATGGGCAGATGATAGTTTGGTTAGAGAATGTTGATGAATTTCCCCGCAAAGAATTTTGTTGACAGTCGCTTTACAAAACGACTGTCAATTTTTTATATCCCATTATTGCCCGCGTTCTGTTTCCACGCGCATGGTTTCCCCGTCGGTGATGACCGTGATCCAGCCGCTGCGATCTGTTCGCAGAACGGAATAGCCATCCAAAGAATCCAGCACATCTTGCGCGGGCAAACCGTTTGGGTCGCCAGCGGCAACGCTCAGCACGGTCAATTCGGGGTTTACATTTTCGATCAAGTCCGGCGGGTTGGATGGCGCATACCCCGAATCGGCCAGCAGCAGCACATCCACTTTATTGATTACATTGCCATATTCCAATTCTTCGAGCATCCCTTCGCTGAGTCCGATGGGAAGCAGCGCGCGGAAATTTTTATATTGGATGAGAAGCACGCTGCCGCGCGTGCCCGCAGCCTGAACCTCGACCCAGGCCTGATCGCCCAGCCCAAGCCTTTGCCCCACCTCTGCGCGGCTGACCGGGATTTGACGCGCCGTAAAAAATTTATCCAAAGTCTGGGCTGGAAATGAGGCTTGCACATTGCCGCTCCATAAAACATTATCCGGCGGATACCTTTCCAACACACGCGGAAGCGCCGCCAGTTGATTTTCCTGCGTAGACGCGACAATCAGCCAATCCAGTTTGCGTGAAAAAAATGGGAGCCGCCTGCCAAGTTCATCCGAAAGTTCCGAGGCGCTTTCACCGCCGTTGATCAGCAGGTTGCGGCCTTCAGGTGTTTGGATCAAAACCGCATCGGCTGAACCAACTTCAAGAAAGGTTATGTGTAATTTACCATCTCCTGTGTTTGCGGCTGCGCGCCACGTCATAATGGTGCAGGCGAACAGAACCATAAATATTGTCGTTAGCGCGACGGCTCGCAGTGAAGATTTCAGGGAGTTGATCCATCTTTTTATGCCATCCCAGCCAAAGGTCACGGAAAAGAGCGCGGCGTAAACGGCAAATATGATCCAAAAGGGCGAGTCTCCAAGGTAAATGGAAGCGTGCGGCACGCGATCAAATAACTCCACTATCCGAATGGTGTACGCGGAAAATGGCCACGCGAACCAAGCCATGAATTGCCCCAGCGGAAAGATGATCAGGCTGGTGAAAACTGCCAGCCCGCCCATGATCATCACTGCGGGCTGTACAGGCAGGATAAACGGGTTTGCGACGAACGAAATGAGCGAGATACGTTTGAATTGATAAGCCATGATCGGAATGGTTGTGAGTTGCGCGGCAAAAGTCAGGACGACGTTATCGTTGATTATTTTTGCAAACATGCTGGCATCGTGTTTTGAAATTTTAGCAATCAGGTTGCTGGTAAAGTTTGAGAATGGTTCAGCGTAAAGGATAAGTCCGAGTGTGGCAAAAAATGAAAGTTGAAAACCAATATCCCATAGAACAAGCGGGTTGATGATTGCCATAATGAACGCAACTGCCGCGAGCGCATTCATTCCATTGTTGCGTCTGCCCAGTTGACGCGCCAGCAGTGACAGGCTTCCCATAAATGCGGCGCGTACTACGGCGGCATCTGCGCCAACAAGCAGGGTGTAAAAAATAATGCCAACGATGGCAACCGCTGCGCCAAGTCTTTCGCCAAACATATTTTTGAAGATGGAAAAGAAAATTCCAGCGATGATGGCAATATTAAAACCTGAGATGGCGATGATGTGCGCTGTGCCTGTGTTCTTGAAGGCATCTTGTAATTTGCGGGTCAGTCCTGTATCTACGCCGAGCAATATGCCTGCCAGCAGGGATGCTTCGGGGTCATGATACAGCAGATATGTATTTTCAAGTAATTTTGTTTTTAGTTTGTAAACCTGTACAAAGAAAGGGTTTCCGCCGTTGCCCGGAAGAATTGTCACATCAGCCATGGACATGGTGGAGTGAATATTTTCGCGCGCAAGATAGTCACGATAGGAAAAATCCTCGTTTTCGGGCGGGGTTTTCAAACTGCCGCGCACGCGCACCCGTTGACCATATTCATATATCCCAAGCGCGGGAACCCGTACAAGGACAAGTCCCTGCGCGGGCATATCGCCGCTGCCCGAGTCCACGGCATCCACTTTGAGTTGCAGGTTGGTATAGGTATCGCGATAATCTGGCGCATCAATCAGTGTGCCTGTGACCAGAATTTCATAACTGCGGTCATTGTAAAAAGCGACATGGAAGGCGTCAATCTTTGGCTGGCGAAATTGATACCAGTACCCGCCCAAAAAGAAAAAAGCGGGCAGGATGAAAAAGAAATAATGAGAAGCCGCAATTTCCTGAAACGCCGGGATTTTTGAAATTTCAGGCAGGCGAAATAGAATAAAAAGGAATATCATCAACAGCCCCATGCCGAGCCAGATATTGGCTGGCAGGGAGCGCAGGCTGGCTATGACGATTCCTGTAATAAATGAAAGTGAAATCCATACCAAGGGCATGTTTGAGATTGTACAACAAAAAGGCTGGCTTGTTGCCTGACAGGCAATTCCCAACTCGGACAAGCCGAAAAATATTTAACCACAGAGTACACAGAGAGCACTGAGAAAAACCTCTAAAAATCTCTGTGAACTCCGTGATCTCTGTGGTGAGGTTTTTTTTTCTGGCACCGCCCGCAAGGCAGGTATAGCCCATTCTTTTAGCCACTCCCAAAAAGACATTCCACCCCTTCGGAGTTATTTCTGCGCAAGCGGTAACATCGGTTAATAAACATTACGGAGTGGGTGAGGTCAATTCCGGCGTTGCTGTGATTTCCACCTCTTCAATCGGAGTCGGAGTTGGCGGCGTTTCTTCAACCGGAGTATCTATGGGGATGGCGGTATCCGCAGGCAGGCTGATGGGTGTTGAGAGCGCAATGGCTGAAACCAAAAATGTCCCGCGCGCAATCAGTTTATCCCCGTCGGTGGTGTAGACTTCAATGTCAATGGTCTCCCCAAGCGGCGTGCGGATGCCTGTGCAATGCGCGTTGATCAGGGTCAATTCATTTGTTTCACACGAGTACACGCCGATTGTGCCCCTGTTGTTTGCCTTGACATAAAACGGAGTGTAACCCGCGCTGGGCAGTTGAAAATTGATCACCATTCGGTTAATGCTGTTCGCGCCAAATGAAACGACGCACAGATCGCTGGCGTTCTCATCGCACAAGGTCACATCAACCACCACGGGATCACTGCTTTCTTCTTTTGATCCGCGCCAGGTTTTGATAACCAGTGTGAGAACAACAATCCAGCATAGCAGGAAGGCGAATCCAAGGATTGCCAAAATAATAAAATTTTGTTTTTGCTTCATAAATACCTCATGCGCCCGGTTGTTTCCATAACTTACGCGGGATGAGCGCGTAACAGCCGTTCTTCAGATCAACTCTGTTGATGATACATCAAAATGGATTTGATCTGGCGCGCATCCAGACATCCGACTTTTTGAGATGATAAAAAAACTCGCTTAAAAGCAAATAAGAGTTCAACTTGACTGTGATTTGTTAAAAATGGTAATATGATTGCATGTATCTAAAAGGAAGTAAATGGAGTATGAATCGCCGTCGGACGAGACCCAACTGGTTTCGTATCACCCTGCTGTCATTGCTTGTGCTGGGCGGAATTTACGTCAACCGATTCATCATCCCCAACCAGCCCCAATTGGGTGTTCCCACACCCACGGCAACCCGCTCTCCCGAATCATTTGTTACCGAAGCCGAGGAATATTTCAAACAGGGCAAACTCATTCCGGCTATAGAATCCTATAAGCAAGCCATTGCATCGGCTCCTGAAAACCCCGCCGTGTATATCGCGCTGGCGCGTACGCAAGTCTTTGCGGGACAGTACAAAGAAGCGCAAACCAGCGCGGAATCAGCCATATTGCTCAACAACGACAACTCAAACGCACATGCTGTCAAAGCCTGGGCGCTGGATTTTCAAGGCGAATCCCTCGAAGCCGAAAGCAGCATTAAACGCGCGCTGGAATTGGATCCCAACAACGCGTTAGCCCACGCCTACTACTCAGAAATTCTGGTTGATGCTTTTTACAGCGGCACCGGAATTGTAGGCGCAATTGAAAAAGCCATAGATGAATCGAAAATTGCCATTGCGCTCGCGCCAGACGCGCTGGAAACACATCGCGCGCGCGGTTATGTTTTTGAAGCCACCGGTAACTACGAAGAAGCCATCCGCGAATACGAAGCCGCAATTGCAGTCAACACCAACATTTCAGACCTGCACCTATCTCTCGGACGCAACTACCGCACGCTGGGCATTTACGACAAAGCCGTTGAAGAATTTACCCGCGCCAACGCGCTCAACCCCGAAGACCCCACCCCCGATCTCTTCATCTCGCGCACCTACGCCACCATCGGTGAATACGCAAAAGCCATGCAGTACGCCGAATCGGCAGTCACAGACAACCCCGCCAGCGCCAGCCTGCACGGCAACCTCGGCGTCATGTACTACCGCAACTCCTATTGGACTGAGGCTATTACTGAACTTGACTACGTGGTCAACGGCGGCGTGACAGAAGATGGCGATCAGATCGAAGCCATTGTCCTTGCGCCCAACGACTCGCGCACCGCAGAATATTACGCCACATACGGGCTGGCTCTTTCGCGCCTGAATCAATGCGGCAAAGCCCTGCAAGTTGCCCGCACCATTCTGGAACGCATCCCAGCCGATGAACTTGCCGTGGAAAATTCCAACGCGATCATTGACCGCTGCCAGCAAAATTTGGATGCGACCCCCGAGCCGGAGCCCACCCCGCTCGAAACTGATCCTGCTCCGACAGAAATTCCCGCCGCCGAAGCATCCTCCACCCCCGCCGCCCCATGAACATCTATCAAAAGCGCGGATTATTTCGCCGACGCAATGAAATCAATGTCTACCGTTTATTCTTCTGGGTTACGCTGATTCTTGGGGGCGTTTGGCTGATCCGCTCTGTGCAAACCGGAAGCATCAAGCCGCTTTTTCAGCCCACCCCAACGCCCACGCGTTTTGCTGTATCCTACGCCCTTGAAGGTGACGCGCAATTCACAGCCGGCAAATTGGAAGACGCCATCACCGCCTATCGCGAAGCCGTAAAAGGCGATCCTACCAACGGGCAATTACTGGCACAACTGGCGCGTATTCAAACTTATTCATCTGCCATGCTCGTAAAAGACGAGACGATAAAAGCGCGTTTGCAAGAGGCTCTTGAATCTGCAAGCAAAGCGGTTGAACTTGCGCCTGATGACAGTTTTACCCACTCCATTTACGCCTTCACCCTGGATTGGAACGCAAATACAACCCTGGTTACGGATGATCGCGAAATTCAAAAACTGCTCTCCAAAGCAGAAAACGAAGCCGTGCGCGCCCTGCAATTGGATAATACCAATACGCTGGCGCTGGCTTTTTACGCTGAAATTCTGGTGGATGAACAAAAGTGGACGCAGGCTGAACAATATATTCAACAGGCTTTGGACCGCGACTCATCGCTGATGGATGTCCACCGCGTTCATGCCTATGTGCTTGAGTCGTTGGGCGAATATACGCTCGCCATTGAATCCTACGACCGCGCCATTGCCATCACCCCCAACCTGACATTCTTATATTTGCGCGCAGGCGCCAACTATCGCCGCCTTGCGTTTGACAGTCCCAATGAAACAGTTCAAACCGAACTTTATGAAAAATCGCTTGAATATTTCGCGCAAACGGCGCGCATCAATGAACAGTTAAAAGTGTATGACCCTGTTCCGTACCTGTCCATTGCAAAAACCTACTCGCAAATGGGACAGTTCTTCATTGCCATTCGCAACGTGCAAAAGACAATTGAATTTCAACCTGACAACCCCGTTCTATATGGCGAACTGGGCGTGCTGTACCACAAGAACCGCAACTATGAAACGGGCATCCTTGCGCTGAGGTGCGCCGTGCGTGGATGTACCGCCGAAGAATCCTGCCCGGCGCGCGGCGACTGCGGGTTGAACGATGTCCCCGCCGAAGTGAAGGGACTTCCGCTCTCCGC
This sequence comes from Anaerolinea sp., assembly GCA_020049345.1. Taxonomy (GTDB): domain Bacteria; phylum Chloroflexota; class Anaerolineae; order Anaerolineales; family Villigracilaceae; genus Villigracilis. Next base: position 1,357 of record JAIFKY010000032.1, on the reverse strand, counting down.
CAGCACGATCTATTATTATGATATTTACGCCTCTGAACTTGCCGCGTTGAGCAAACCGCCCAAAGTTAATTATTGTCCCGAAGCGTTGAAAATTGCATCCGAAATCGAAGCCTCTGAATTTGACAGTGATCCCAACATCGCCGCCGATATTGTGGTGGTGCGGAATATCTGCACCTTTGCCCCCGAAACGTCAGTCACCCCAACCGCCACAGTTGATCCGACAATGGTGGAATCAACGCCAACAAGTGAGACTCCATGACCACATACTTTATCACCGGCGGCTTTGGCTTCCTTGGGCAATACATTGTGCAGGCGATTCATGATTTTGATCCGCAGGGAGAATTGCGGGTTTTGATCCGCACACAGCGTAAAACATTTTTGAACCTTGAAAATTTGGATCGCGTGCAATGGGTGCGCGGCGAGTTAACCCAACCCGACTCTTTTGCAGAACATCTCGCCGGCGTGGACGTGGTTATTCACAACGCGGCAATGGTTTCATTTGTGAAAGCCGACGCCCAAAAAGTTTTTGACGCCAATGTGATCGGCACGCGCAACCTCGCGCAAGCCGCGCGCGAAGCGGGCTGCAAAAACTTTATTTTTATCAGTTCCATCTCGTCCGTTGAGTTTCGTCCGCCGCAGTTGACAGACGAAACCTTTTTGCCTGATCTCGAATACAAAAAGAAATATGACATTTACGGATATACAAAACGTTTGAGCGAAATTGAATTGGGCGAAATGAAAAACGATATGCGCGTCATCATGCTCAACCCAAGCGTAATCCTCGGACCTGGATCAGAGCGTGTTGAGTCAGCCATCAACGCCATTCGAAAATTTCCCATTTTGCCGATGATGAACTACGTCAACGCCTTTGTGGATGTGCGCGACGTGGCGCGCGCGGTGACGCTTGCGATCACCAAAGGTCGGAGCGGCGAGCGATATATCGTTTCAGCGCACAACGCAAGCATGATCGAATTTACACAAGCCATTGTCAAACACCTTGAAAAAAAGACGCGCGTCCTTCGTCTTTCGACCTTCGGGTTGAAACTTGCTGACGGTGTTGTAGCCCTGCTTGATGCGCTCAATCTTAACCCTGGCATCCGCCGCCCCTCGCAAATGAATATTGACAAACCGTGTTCGCATGAAAAAATAAAACGTGAGATGGACTGGGAGCCGAGATTTACCCTCGATCAATCCGTCGCAGATTCTGTCAGAGGAAACAGGGTTTGAACCTGCGCGGCAAAGCGATTTTGATCACAGGCGCGGCGCATGGGCTTGGACGCGAACTCGCGCTTCACCTCGACCCGTTGGGCTGTTCCCTGTTCCTGACAGATCGCGACACCGATGGGCTTTCTGCTCT
>JAIFKY010000244.1 GCA_020049345.1 Anaerolinea sp. | reverse complement strand
GGTCCTCATGGCTCTCTCCTTTCCGCAAAAGCCAGTTTGCCATGAGAACCCTTTTTATTCAAGTCAATAGCAAGTTATGCGGTACTGCGTTAATTGGGTTCTCCTTGCGGAGATTTTGATGCGCTATAATTGGGACACGCGAATGTGCCTTTCTCAGATGGGCATTTCGCCCGGAAGTGCCTGCTTGGAGACGCCAATCAATAAGCGGACACTTCCTCTTTTTTTATCATTTCTCTTGCCGACACACCTCCTCTATTTCATTTCCATTTTCCAGAATAGATAAACAAAAAAACTGATGACCCAACCAATTTCATGTTGAGCCCTATATTTCTAACAGGATACAACCTTGTGCTTCGAAAAACCATGATTTCTTTTTGGGAAGAAGTTGAATTTTTCATGGCACAGCCAAAATAAAAATCTGCCACCTGATGCGATGGCAGATTTTTTTCGAAAAGAGTTAATTTTCTTTCGATGGCGATGATTTTTGAGGTTGGATCAGTATTTGCGGGTTGGCAAAATCTCGCTGGCGTTCTCTGGGAAGAAAACATCCTCAATGGATGGAACCCACTTGGGGATGGGTTGCTCGTTTACCACTTTCAGCGCTAAATCAAAAAACTGCGGACCCAGCAGGGGGTTACATTCCACCGTTGCATTTAATTTGCCGTCAATCATTGCTTCGAAGGCGCCTCGCGCCGCATCCACTGAAACTATTTTGATATCTTTGCCGGGCTTGAGTCCATATTCTTCGATTGCCTGAATTGCGCCAAGCGCCATATCGTCATTATGGGCATACACCGCTGTAATTGTGCCGCCGTATTTTTGCAGGAATGCCGCCATGACTTCTTTGCCTCTGGCGCGCGTAAAATCGCCGGACTGCGAATCGATGATTTGCATCTCTGGGTAAGTTTCCAGGATTTCTCGAAAGCCTGCGTAGCGGTCATTTGCAGGAGCAGATCCAATTGTGCCTACCAACTCGACAATATTTGCCTTCCCATCCATCAGTTCCGTCATGATCCGGGCGGCTTTGCGACCTTCTTCGAGAAAATCGGATCCCAGATATGAAACGTAAAAATCCTCAGGGACAGCCGCGCGCCGATCCACCAGAATGATGGGGATGCCGGCGTCTTTTGCCTCTTGAAAAACTTCTTCCCAGCCTGTTTCAACAATTGGCGAAATTCCGATGATGTCCACTTTCTGGATGATGAATTTACGCACGGCTTCGATCTGGTTTTCCTGCTTCTGCTGCGCGTCAAGGAAGCGCAACTCTACGCCCAAGTTGTCGGCTGTTTCCTTGATGGAAATGGTGTTCGCCGCGCGCCATTCGCTTTCAGCCCCCAATTGGGCATAGCCGACAATCATGTCTTCATATTTTTTCTCGGTTTTGGCTCCGAAATTAAAGCCAATCTGTTGCGTGGATGGTGAATCAGGTATTTGAGTACAGCCCAGACAACCAGTAATAATTGCAAGAAAAAGAAAAATACGTGAAATCTTCATTAACGGCGCTCCTTAATTCTGATCACCCACAGCGACTTCAATTTGGGGAGCCTCTTCCACTTTGGCTGGGATCACCAGTGTCACACAGGTGCCAGTGGTGTATTCGCTTTGAATCGAAAGCCCGTAGGGTTTTCCATAATACAACCTGATGCGCTTATTGACATTGCCAATACCGAAGCCGCTTTCCAATTTGATGTCACCCGAATCGTCATCCAACTCGGCGCGCAGTCGCGCCAGTTTTTCGGGCGTAAAGCCAATTCCATCGTCTTCCACTTCAAGCAAAACTTCGTCTTCGCCTTTCCGCCTGGCGCGCACGTTGATCGTACCCTTTCGCCGTTTGTTCTTGATGCCATGATAAAGGGCATTTTCCACCAGCGGCTGAAGGATCAGTTTCAGGATGGTATTCTCGGCTACATCCTCATCCACTTCGATTTTGAAATCCAGAATGTCGCGGTAACGCATCCTCTGAATGGTCAGGTAACTTCGGATGCGTTCAACTTCCTCTCCAATGGTGATCCAATCCATGCCTTTGCTGAGGCTGATGCGGAAGAAATTTGATAATGCGCTGACAATCTTGACCACCTGATCGGTCTTCTTGGACTCAGCCATCCAGATAATTGTATCGAGAGTGTTGTAGAGGAAGTGGGGATTGATCTGAGCCTGGAGTGCGCGCAATTCAGCCTTCTTGAGTTCCTCCTGCTCCTTGATCTTGGAATCCAACAATTCCTTGATCTTGCCGATCATGATGTTGAAACTCATGCCCAACTCGGTGATTTCATCCACGTTGTCACTAGTCATTAATGCCTGTAGATCATTTTTGGTGATCGTCGTGGTTACATCGTGCAGTTTCTTGATTGGGGTGTAAATACTCTTGGATAAACTCCAGGCTGCCACCACTGAAAATGCCACGGCGCTGAAGATTAGAATGATGGATATGATTTGCCAACGCACAAAACTTTCGCGCATCACCTGATATTGACCGTCTGTGCGCTGCACTTCGTATAAAACATAGTTTTGGACAACTTCTTCCAATACGGAAGTCGCAAAGCGGATATTTTCCAGGACGGCTTCATTTTCGGCTGCTGTGCTGTTGTGGGCAATTTTGTCACCCATCTGGTCAACATAATCTTCCAGCGATTGCAGTGTTCTGAGAATTAAATCCAGTTTAACTCTGGCTCGCTGTGAATCAGTATTTTCCATCATCCAACGGACTTTTGTATTTACGCTGTTGAGGATTTCGTACTGGTTGCCCTCTGCAAACTTTACCTTTCCGGATACGATCTTCCACATTTCATTGTCAATATCAGGTTTGATGCTGCCGCTGATGCTGTTGGCGGTGGTAATGTTGGTGATAATGGCGTCGTACTGGCGGCTGTAATTCAGCACTTGCAGCATTGAGACAATGTTGGTGGTTCCCATCAGCAGGATGACAATACATAACGAAGCCAGAATTTTCGCGCGGATTGACCAATTGATCCCGGCGATAAAATCAGCCAGATGTCCCAAATACTTGATTGGGAATTTGCTGGTTGAACTCGCTCGCGCGCTTATGCGGGTCAGAAATTGCCTGAAGTCGTGTGTTGTCATTTTTTGAGATGCTCCACTCTCTTGTGAGAGCAACTAGGTCTGGGATCGAAATTCGATGGGGGAGAGTCCGGTATTTTTTTTGAAAACAGAACTGAAATAATGCGGATCGTTATATCCGACCTGATAGGCAATGTCGGCTGATCTCAACGACGTCATGCGCAACAATTCCTTTGCCTTGTTGATGCGAATTTCAGTCAGGTACTCCTTAAATGTCTGGCTGGTTTCCTGACTGAATACAACGCTAAAGTGGCTGGCGCTGAGATTTGCCTGCGCCGCCACCTCATTGAGCGAGAGTTCTGCATTTGTGTAATGGCTTTCTATGTATTCTTTTGCGTGGCGGAGCAAATTCTTATACTGACCATTCGGCTGGCTGTCGCGATAAGCCAGCGCACTGGATAAAATCTTATAAGCCTGTTCCTGTAATTGTTCAATTGTCTTGATGTTTGACATCACCAGTTCGATGGAATTTAACTCTGGGATAACCTTGTCCACCTCACCGCCCAGATCGTTGACCAGTTTTGCGATAGCCAGAACAATATCCACGAAAATATAATTTTTGATCAGGTTTGATTTCAGCGTTGTTTCACCCAATGGGCGAAGATAAGCGTTAAAGAATTCGGTAAACTCATCCTTCGTGCCGCTGCGTAGATAATTTTCGACTGCTATTTTATCCACCTTGAGCAATTCTGCCTGCTCAACAGCCTGATTGAATCCGGATTTGTTTTCGCCCGTTAGATTTTGGACCTGCGCCAGCGCCTCGACAAACGACTGGCTGATATCTGCAATTCGTTTTTGGGAAGCGCCCACGCCAATGGTAAGTTGATAACGGGTTTTTGCAACCGCATTCCTGATCTCTTCCAGAAGCAGATCGCGTTCATCTTCGAGGTATTCAGGAGTGCTTCCTTTCATGATCAGAATCAGGTCGCCCCAATCTCTTTTTAGCGCAAAAATGTCCGGGTTTTTTTCGACCAAGCCTGTTATGACGCTTTGAACCTGCTGGTATTCATCGTAATCATATTGCTCCGTGCGATCACCCAATTCAATTTTCAGAATCACAACCAAATAGACTCTGGCTATCAGGTCAAGTCCCAGAGCTTGACCTTTTTCGATGGCGTCTGTCGGAGAAATTGCGCCTACAGCCAGTTTGAACAAAAACTTTTCGCGAAGCGTTGCGCGGTTTTCATCCACTTGTTCTTGGAGTTTTTTTAGTTTTTCCTGCTCTTTTCTTTCCTGATCCAGTTGAACGGTCAATTTACGCAGGGCATTTTGTAATTTCTGCACAGTGACAGGCTTTAAGAGATAATCTGTAACCCCAAGGTTGATGGCTTGTTGGGCATATTCAAATTCGTCATGACCACTGAGAATGATGATCTTTACCCACGGCATACGTTCCCGCACAATTTTACTTAATTGCAAGCCATCCATGAACGGCATCTTGATGTCTGTGATCAGCACATCAGGCTGGGCAGATCGCAAAAGCGGCAACGCCATCTCGCCGTCTGCCGCCTCGCCGCAAAACTCAAATCCGCTGGCTTGCCAGTCTACATTATCGCGGATTCCCTCGCGGGTAATGATTTCATCTTCAACAAAAAAAACCTTGTATGACATATTGTGCGATCCTTTAGCCCAGGCATTTTATTCCATACAAAGCGCTGTGGATTTTATGAATTTTTCTGTTGTGTGATTAACCTGGATACCAAATGGTTCGAGGATCATCCTGCGCGCGTTCATAATTCCAGGCGGAATCAATTATTTTCTTCATGTCATATTCGGGACGCCAGCCGAGGAGGAATTTCGCTTTGGTATTGTCGAGCCAGGTGGAGTGGTATTCTGTTTTAATTTCCACGGTGGGCAATCCGCGAGTTGAGTTCAGGTATTTGCCCATTTCGCCGTAATCCACTGGTTCGTCCATGCTGATGTTGAAAAGTTGTTGTCTGGCTTTGGGATTATCCAGCGCAGACAAAATGGCGCCAACCAAATCTTCCACGTGGATAAAATTCCGTTTGACAGGAACCGCTTCAGGGTCGAGCATGATCGGGATGGTCTGCATCCGCGTGTATTCATCTGCCTGTTGCGCTCCAACCAAATCCCGCCAACGCGGTCCGCCAAATACATCTTCGCCGAAGGAAAGTTGATATTTGAAATCATCCTTTTCCATGATCCAGGGCGCGCGCAGGCAACAGCCATTGAGATCATATTGAATGTAATATTGTTCGAGCATGACTTCTTCAAGCACTTTGGAAAGTGCATAACAGCCCGGGTAGGCTGAATGTTTTTGAGTCTCGGTTACTGGAATTTGGCGCGGGTAAACGAAATGCCCAACGCCCGCATCGCCGCCGATTAGAATAAATTGCTGAAATGTGGGGCTGGTGCGGCAGGTTTCCAACAGCCAGAACAATCCTTTCACTGCCACATCCATGATCTGGTCTGGGGTTTCCTTGCAGGTTGCCAGATGAACAACGTGTGTCACGCCGTCCATCGCCTTTTCCACATCTGCGCGGTGTTCGATGGAACCATGAACATTTTGTATCCGTTCATGGGGTTCAATTTCACGGTTGTGGCATAAAGCCCGAACCGTGAATGAGTTGAATTTTGGTTCTGCCAACAGCCGCTTGATAAATACGCGTCCCACCTTGCCTGTTGCGCCGGTGACTAAAACAATTCCAGATTTGGGCATTTGTATTCCTTATGTGCCCTATATCAGCACTTTGTCCATTTGCCGTTGGCGTTGCTTGATTCAATTACACTGGCTACAAAACGCACACCCAACAACCCATCCAATGAATTTGGAAAATAAAGAGCCAATGGGTTTGCTGTCGTTCCTGCTCTGCGGGCGCTGATGGCTTCGGCGGCATCAGAATAAATATTTGCAAATCCTTCGTGGAATCCTTCTGGATGTCCGGCGACAATTCGGCTGGATCGCGCCGAGAGCGGCAGGGTTCCAGACCCGTTTGGAGTTCTGTTTTGCGAGGGACCATGCAAAGGTTTGAAGGTCAATGCCTGTGGAAATTCCTGCATCCATTCCAGTGTGCCTTTGGTTCCGCTGATGCGGATACGAAGGCAATTCTCTACGCCCGCGGCGGCTTGCGTCACCCAAAAATTTCCGCGCGCGCCATTTTTGAATCGAAGCAGCGCTCCGGCGAAGTCATGGACGAGCCGTCCGGGGACGATGGTTCCAACTTCGGCAGATACTTCGTCCAACTCCAACCCGGTAATAAAGCGGGTGAGGTTGTGCGCGTGGGTTCCGATGTCGCCCATCACCAAAGATGGGCCGCCGCGGGTTGGATCATATTTCCACGGCAGTATTGCGGGGACTGGTTTTTCTTCATCGGCTTTTCCGCCCTGAACATACTCAACTTGAATTAAGCGAATTGTTCCCAATTGCCCATCTTCAACCATTGCCTTTGCCTGGCGAATCATTGGGTAGCCGGTGTAATTATGGGTTAGGCAAAATATTAAGCCCGTTTCCTGCACTTTTTTATGCAATGCATTTGCTTCTTCAAGTGTGTTGGTCATGGGCTTGTCGCAGATCACATCAAAGCCATGATCCAATGCCGCCATGGAATATTCAAAATGACTGTCGTTCGGTGTCATAATGGCGACCACATCCGCGCCGTCTTTTCGATTGGATTCTGCCGCAAGCATTTCCTGAACGTTTGAATACAGCCGGTCAGGGGCAAAGCCAAGTTGGAGCGCGGTTTGTTTTGATTTTTCAGAATCGGAGGAGAGAATGCCTGTGACGATTTCATACCGATCATCAAGCCTGGCAGCCTGTCGGTGCATCGCGCCGATAAATGATCCTGCTCCTCCTCCGATGACCGCCAGCCGCAGCCTGCGCCCCAGAATTGCCATAACTGGATTCAACTCCATCTTATTTCTCCCGCGCCAAAAAATCCCTAATTGCCTGAGTGACCAGTTTATGATCATCTTCCTGTGCAAGCCCGGAGATGGTAATTGTGCCTATTACGCCTGTATCTTTAATAATAATGGGAAAACAACCGCCATGCGGTCCGTATAGATTTTCAGGTATTAAATATACTTCTTCGATGCGTTTGCCCTTGCTTTTTAAAAGTTGCCCCATATAAAATGAACTATGTCCAAACCTATATACAAGGCGCGTTTTACGCTTAATCCATTCATCATTATCGGCTGAAGCGCCGCGCAGGCTGGCGTGGAAAAGTTGGTGTTCGCCCCGGGTTATGTCAACGGTAACAGGAAGCCCTTCGCTCGCAGCGCGCTCAACAAGTTGACTGCCAATTTGCCATGCAATATCCTCGTTGAATTTTGTAAACTGAAGTTCCTGTTCTTCTTGAAGCAGTTGCTTTAATATATCATCCATGTCAGCATCCTATAACAATTGGGAGCGTCCATTCTGTTGAATTCAGGACGCTCCCAATTGTTTAAAGTTATTTTTCGCGCTCGCTTGCTTGTAAAAGACCAATTAATTTAGAGCGGCACGATATTGGTAATTAGGCATTTTTGTTTTTGTTGTAAACATCAAACAAAACCGCAAGTAATAAAACGACGCCTTTTACAACCTTCTGCCAGTCGATTCCGACGCCCATAATGGACATGCCATTGTTCAAAACGCCGATGAGAAAAGCACCGACTAATGCGCCAATGACTTTGCCGACACCACCGCTGGGTGATGCGCCTCCGATAAAACAAGCGGCGATAACGTCCAATTCCATGCCGTCTCCAGCGTTGGGTGTGGAACTATTTAACCGAGCCGCAACGATCAAACCTGCCATGGAAGCGAGAACACCCATGTTGATGAATGTGTAAAATAACAAGCGCGGCGTGTTGACACCCGATAGTCTGGCTGCTTTTTCATTGCCACCCATTGCGTAAATACGGCGTCCAATTACCGATGAACTGGTGATGAAAGCATAAAATGTGATCAACACAAAAAGGAGCACGAGTACGGTCGGAATGCCTTTATAGGAAGCCATCAAATAGCTGAATCCCATGACCGCTGCCGTAATGGCAATGTTTTTTACAACAAAAAAATAGAGCGGTGTTACTTCAAAACCATACTTTTGCTGGTTTTTTCTGGTACGCATATCCAGCCATATCAATAAAATCGAAAGTATCACCCCGATCAGAATGGTTGTAATATGAAATGGTTTGTCGTTCAAACTGCCATTGAAAATGTCTGGAATGAACCCGGAACTAATATTTTGAAACCCTCTTGGGAAGGGTCCCACCGACTCTCCGCGAAGCAGGGCGATGGTTAAACCGCGAAAGATCAACATGCCTGCCAAAGTAACAATGAAGGCTGGGATTTTTAGGTACGCCACAAAATAGCCGTGGAAAGCGCCAATCGCCGCGCCGAGTAACAGGGAAATTGCAACGACTAGAACCCAATTGACGTCATATCTGACTATCAGCACGCCCGCAAGTGCGCCAATAACAGCAACAACCGAACCTACAGACAGGTCAATCCAGCCGGTGATGATAATCAACAGCATACCCATTGCCATGGTGATGACATAACTGTTCTGTAGAACAAGGTTGGTTATATTCACGGGCTTCATCAGTACGCCCTTGGTCTGAAACTGGAAGAACACCATGACCGCGATCAGCGCGATCAACATGCCATATTCGCGAACATTGTTTTTGAAAAGCGTTGACAGAGTTTTCATTGTTCCACTACCTCTTGTTGAGTCATAATGTATTTCATTACTTTTTCCTGCGACGCTTCGCTGGCCGGCATTTCGCCGACAATTTTCCCGTCGCGCATTATATAAATACGGTCACAAACTCCCAAAATTTCCGGCAATTCTGACGAGATCAGGATGATCCCTTTTCCTTCATTGGCCAGACGATTAATAATGGTGTAAATCTCGTATTTCGCCCCAACGTCAATGCCGCGCGTGGGTTCGTCAAGAATCAGAATTTCAGGGCTTGCAAACAGCCATTTACTAAGCACAACTTTCTGTTGATTGCCGCCGGAAAGATTAAGGGCCAGTTGCTGAATACTGGAACACTTAATATTAAGTTTATCTCGATATTCACTGGTAACCTTCATCTCTTGAGGCTCATTAATCACTTGATTATTGGAAATTTCCTCCAGATTCGCCAGTGTGATGTTATTTTTGACTTCTTGGATCAGTACCAGCCCGTACGCTTTGCGGTCTTCGGTTGCATAAGCGATACCGTTGGAAATGGCTTTATCAATGGTGCTGATATCCACTTCCTTTCCATTTCTATAAGCATTGCCGCTGATACGAGTACCATAGGCGCGACCAAAAATGCTCATCGCCAGTTCAGTTCTTCCGGCTCCCATTAACCCCGCAACTCCAACAACTTCGCCCTTGCGGACGGTGATATTCACATTAGTACTTACTTTGCGATCCTCATGAATGGGATGATATACATTCCAATCCTGCACTTCAAAAATAACTTCCCCAATATTTTTTTCGCGCGGCGGGAAGCGGTGCGTCAGGTCACGCCCTACCATGCCGCGAATGATGCGGTCTTCAGTAATATTATCCTTCCGGCAATCCAATGTTTCAATCGTTGAGCCGTCGCGAAGGATCGTGATGGAATCTGCCACTTTGTTGACTTCGCTTAATTTGTGCGAAATCAAAATTGAGGAAATGCCGTGCTCTTTAAATTGGAGCAATAACTCGAGCAGTTTCTCACTATCATTTTCATTTAGAGAGGCTGTGGGTTCATCCAAAATAAGAAGTTTAACTTCTTTGGCCAATGCTTTGGCAATTTCAACCAACTGCTGTTTACCCACACCCATGTTGGTGATCAACGTATTAGGTGACTCGTGCAGACCCACTCTCTCCAGCAATTCTGCGGTTTTGGAAATGGATTCGTTCCAATCAATGATACCGTTTTTAGCGCGCTCGTTACCGAGAAACAGGTTTTCGGCTACGGAAAGAAATGGAATTAATGCAAGTTCCTGGTGAATGATGACAAGTCCAACTTTTTCAGATTCAGTGATGTCTCGAAACCGACATTCCTTGCCTTGAAAATAGATTTCCCCATCGTATGTGCCATATGGATATATGCCACTTAACACCTTCATCAGGGTTGATTTGCCCGCTCCATTTTCTCCTACCAGAGCATGAATCTCTCCCTGAGCTACGCTAAAACTCACATTATTAAGCGCTTTTACACCGGGGAAAGTCTTTGTGATGTTGCGCATTTCCAGAATGACATCAGACATGGTTTTTCTCGTCCTTGACCTACATAATGTGAAATTATTTTATTTCGAATGCAATTTTAATACAATATGGCGATTTTTCAAGTAAATATTAGGACTTTTAAAGAAAGGGACAGTGTGTGAGGGCGGAAATGCCCTCACACACTGTGTAAAACAATTTATTTCAGATCTTCAGCCTTGATGTAGCCACTATCTACCAATTCTTTCTGGTAATTTGTGATATCAATGCTAATTGGGACTAACAAGTAGGAAGGTACAACTTTGACGAGGTTATCATAGGTCTTGGTGTCGTTGATTTCAACGGTCTCACCCTTCAAAGCCTGGTCAGCCATCTTGGCGGTCTGCTTGGCAAGAACGCGGGTGTCTTTGAACACGGTGTAGCTCTGTTCGCCGGCGATCATTGACTTGACAGAAGCGGTTTCTGCGTCTTGTCCGGTCACAACTGGGCAGGGCTGTTCGGGTGTGCAATAGCCAACGCCCTTCAGGGAGGAGAGAATACCAATGCTAAGACCATCGTAGGGGGACAGAACGCCATCAACACGTTTGTCGACGCGCTCAAAAGGTTGTCCATGCGGGATTGGGCGGTAGCGGCAAGCCAGCGCAGGGTACCAACTTTGTCCATGCCCATTTGTCCACTTTGGATGATGATGTCGCCGCTGTCGATGTAGGGTTGGATGACAGACATAGCGCCATCATAGAAATAGAAGGCGTTGGTGTCGTCAGGTGATCCGCCGAAGAGTTCGACGTTGAAGGGGCCTTTCTTGCCGTCTTTCAGGCCGAGACCTGTGACAAGTTGAGTTCCTTGAATAACGCCGACGCCAAAGTTATCGAAGGTGGCGTAGTAATCAACATTGGCGGTCTTGGTGATCAAGCGGTCATAGGAAATTACAATGGCGCCGCTGTCATGAGCCTTCTGGAGAACGTCAGAGAGGGTTGTGCCATCAATGGCTGCAATAACGAGAACCTTGGCGCCCTTGGTGACCATGTTTTCGATCTGGGCAAGCTGATTGGGGATGTCATTGTCAGCAAATTGCAGGTCGGTGTCGTAGCCCATGGCTTCGAATTCTTTGACCATGCTTTCGCCGTCGGAGATCCAGCGGGTTGAGCTCTTGGTTGGCATGGAGATACCGACCAGTAGTTTTTCAGTAGCGGGTGCGGCAGCGGCGGGAGCGGCTCCCAGATCTTCAGCCTTGATGTAGCCACTATCTACCAATTCTTTCTGGTAGTTGTTAACATCAATGCTAATTGGGACTAACAAGTAGGAAGGTACGACTTTGACGAGGTTGTCATAAGTCTTGGTGTCGTTGATTTCAACGGTCTCACCCTTCAAAGCCTGGTCTGCCATCTTGGCGGTCTGCTTGGCAAGAACGCGGGTGTCTTTGAACACGGTGTAGCTCTGTTCGCCGGCGATGATTGATTTGACGGAAGCAACTTCCGCATCCTGTCCGGTTACGATGGGGCAGGGAAGGTCAGTTGTACAATAGCCAACGCCCTTCAGGGAGGAGAGAATACCAATGCTAAGACCATCGTAGGGGGACAGAACGCCATCAACACGCTTGTCGGTGTAGAACGCGCTCA
>JAIFKY010000132.1 GCA_020049345.1 Anaerolinea sp. | reverse complement strand
ATTGTTTTTCTGCCTCTAATGCGATGGGAGTTAATGGATTGTAGTTCAAGACAATTGCTTCCATCATTGGTTTTCGATTTTTCTCGCTTGCACCAACATGATAAAAATGCTCGCGTGTTAAAACAGTGTAATCCGCGGCATATTTTTCAAGAGCTAGATTTTCGCGATATTCATTGCTGTGCCATGTGGAAAGAATAAACTTTGCTTTTGTGACGCTAAGTAAATCGTAAAGTTCCTGCTCATCATTCTCCGACCACGAATTGAAATAATCCACATGCCTGCCGATATATGGAGGATCGCAGTAAATAAAATCATTTTGCGCAGAGGAGGAAATGATTTTTCTAAAATCAGCACAAACAAATTCCCAGTCATATTGACTGACTGCATCAGTTACATATTTGATCTGGTTTGTGATTTTAGTGACATATGATTTAGCGAAACGTTCAGGCTTATGTCCAAAAGGAACATTAAAGCCGCCTTTTTTATTGAAACGCATGATTCCGTTGAAGCAGGCTCGATTCAAAAAGAGCATATCCAACGGGCTGCTATTTTTGTTGAAACGATCACGCACTTCATAATAATGATCTTCACCTTTGGCTTGAAGGTGCGCGCCTTCTTTCTCCAGGAACTCTTTTGCAATTCCTGCCGTTATCTTTCCCTGCTTGACCGCATTATAAAAATTAATAATGTGCGGGTTTATATCTGCAAAAACAGCGCGGCTCGGACGCATGTTAAATCCAACCACGCCAGAACCCATAAATGGTTCAATCCACACGCCGTTGTTTTCAAGGGCGGAATGATCTTTAATCCACTCCACCAATTTTGTCTTAATCCCTTGGCATTTTATAGGCGGGACTTTTACGGTCATTTTTGTCCTCGCCTTGTATTCTTGCGAGATGGTTTTCTCGCCATTGGATTAGCAAATTTTGCATCTTTTCCCCGATAAACAAGGTATTCTTTAAGCGATGTAATTTTCTTTATCTTGCCATTGGGTAGGGTAATTTGAATCGTGCCATAATTCATCCAGAAATCATCAAACCACTTTTCGCCCAATTTCTTAAAAACCCCATTGCCTTCCAAAATATCGCTGATTTTGACAATGCTTCCAATGTTCGCTGTGTTTGAACTACCTTGATAATCGCCAGCTATTTCCCATTTCTCATGGACAAAAAATTGGAAATCGCTAATTACCGATGTGATCGATTGTAATTCTTCAAGGCGATAGGTTTCAGATTCGTAGCTTTTTCCAGGATTGACGCGCGAATAAATAATACCAAGACAGAAGTGACCAAGATATTCGCTATATGGGAATTGAATATTTTTGTAACTCTTGCGATTAGTGAAATACTCGCCATGTGAGCCTAGCGTAAACCCATTACAAAAATCAGGACTGTCAGGTAGGCGATATGTGGTTTTTAAGTCTACTGCAAATTTCACGCTCTCATCATCTGCATTTACAAAGGATAAATCGGGATAATAGTTTTGTTGTTCGGCTAAAACAATGCGGTAATTATTTTGACTGGCAAATTCCAGCAACTTTGGGAAGAGGTGAATTTCAAGGATTTTCGAGACGATTTTTGTATCTGTCGAAATCGTATAAATATTGCGGAATATATCAATGAAGCCTTTGATTGCCCACTGGTCATCAGGCGTGGAAACATGATTCTTGAGCGTTTCAACAAACTCAGTCAGAGATTGCTTAAATTCCGCTTTCAAGTGTTCCCGTTTTTGCTTTTGCATTAGTCTCTCCATACGAAGATTATACAACATCTAATTTTATAAACTGAGCAAAAATATTCGTCCACTAGCAACTTTTAACAGGAATATCCCCGCAAATTTCGGCTCACAGGGGGCTTTTATTTGCACAGACTTATCTTTTCTGCTGAAGCTTCCACTCGCGCACACGCGCAAACAAATCAGGCAGCGGATTTAATTCCAAAACGGGCACCGCCAGATTTTTTGTTTTGGTATGGTCGTATTGAAACGTGCGCGAATTGGGCGCGAGTAATTTGGCGCGCTGGCGAAATTCTCCGCGCGAAATAAAACCTGTCAGCATGATGTTGATGCCGTAGACCCAAATATTTCCCCACTCCAACGGCGCGATAAGATGAGATTCTTTATAAGTTGGGCTGTAAATTGCCAGCCGTACCGAAGGAATATTTTTGACATGCAGGGCGGTCACAGCATAAAACGGATCATCCACCGTAACACGGGTCTTCGGCGGCAGATTGACCAGCCGCGTCAAAATTCCGCGCCCCGAATCCTGTCCGCTGATTTCGACCAGCATTTCCGAATCTGATTCAGATTTCAAGACCAGCGCCCCAAGCGGATTCCAGTTGAACGGTTTGCGCCATTTTTCAGGCATAACGTGGATCAGATAATTCGGCTGGTTTGCTCCCACCGCTTTTTTGAGATCACTCAACGAAGCCGCAATCAACCCCGAAAGGAAGGCAAATAAATACAGGTCATTATCTGAGCCTCCATTGCTGGCATGATGATCTGACGGCACGAGCGCGGGCGCTTTTAAGAGTATGCCAGGGTCGCGCCGTATTTCAGCAATTTGATCACGATGTGAAATGAGAAAGGATTTTATGTCACAGCGATGCCCGCCGAGTAAGACATCGTACCGCGCGGGGTCGGTGAACGGCGTGGCGGCGGTGATTTCAAATGGAATTTCCTGCTGCGAAAGATAACGCCGAAACGCCAACTCCACGATTGCCCCCGCTACCATCCGCCGCAATTGATCGTAGGATAAATTTTTGTAAGACAATGCAAGCAGTGCGTACGCAATTCCACCTTCGGTTAGGTCAGGGGTGTAGGGCAGGCGGAGAAGGTCGGCGGAGGAGAGCATAAAGGCAAGGATGAATGATGAAGGAGGAAGGATGAAAATTAGTGATTTGTCAGCGGTGAAAATCCCGAAGGGATGCCATGATTATAGAAGCCAATACATTAATCGCGCAACCCCGAAGGGGTGACATGGTTTGAATCATAAATTCAAAATTTTCATAATCGCGGGCGCAATGCCTGTCAGATCGTGAATGTCTTTTTGAAATTCGCGGCGATGGGATTTATCTCCGAATAAAAGCAATGGCACATTTGCGGCGGTATGCCTGCGGGTGGAGAGGTCTTCCATGTTGCCGTGGTCTGAGGTGATTAAAAGTAGGTCGGGCTTGCAACCCGACGAGCCGAGCAGACCTTTCAACACGCCATCGAAGGTTTCAAGTTGTGTCACCGCTGAATCCATATCCTGTTTGTGACCAGCGTAATCGCTTGCCCAATATTCAAAAAGGGAAAAGTCATATTGAGCGGCGATCTCGCCAAGTTTTCTCCCCGCTTCTTCTGGTTCGTAAATTGGCGAATCGGGCAGGTCTAGGAATTTACGCCAGCCCTTGCCCGTGAAATCTGCGGAAAGCGCACGACCTGCGTAGTAATCATCCTGTGTGAAAAGGGGGACGCCGGCATTGGTCAACGCAAGGGGAATGGCTGAGTAAAGATGTTTGCCAGAATTAATTCCCTCAAAATAGCGCGTTGGATAGGCGCTGAGTAATGCTGTTTTTTTGCCTGCCGCGACAGTCTTTGCAAATATTGTTTTTCCGTCGAGATATTTTGCCACTTCGGGATTTGGCTTGGGTCCGTAGTGATAGCCCAACTCGGCGGGGATGTTGATGCCCGTTAGCAAAACGCCTTGTCCCGTTGCCGATTGTGGCAAACCGTCCACGCCGAGGTTTGGATCAACGGATAACAGGGTGGCGTGGTCGCCTTCAAACGGCGCGGTCTCGCGGATGAGAGCCTGCCCGCCAAGCAGGGATTGCAAGTATGGCATTTTAGCGCGCGCGAATGGATTGTTCTCAGCGTCGTTGTTACCGAGTCCAATGCCGTCAAGGAAGAGGAAGAGAATGTTCAAGGATGAAGGATGAATTATGAGGGATGAAAGGGTTTTACTTTTTACTTCTCACTTGTTACTTGTTACTCGTTACCTTCTGAAACAAAAACCACGCCGAAGTCCTTTCTCGTTTGTCGAAGCCATCGCGGCGGGAGAGGAGGGTTAAGCCTTGGGCTGAGATCATGCTCAGGTCGGAGTCTGCAATTCCAGGCGGGGTTGGGGCGAGAAATCCGTACATGAGCCAAAATCCGTTTGGGGCGAGGATTCGATCCAATTGCGTCAGGTAATCGGCTTTATTTTCCAGAACGTGAAAACAACCCATGTCGAGGGCGAGGTCAAATTGACCCGTGATATTTTTCATGCGGGTCGCATCATCGGTAAAGAAATTGGCTTGGACGTTGGATTTTTTTGCTTTGCGTTTTGCAATTTGAACGGCGCGTGGGGCAAAGTCGAAACCGGTCACCTGCCAGCCCGTTTTGGCAAGCGTGATGACGTTTGTGCCTGTGCCGCAGCCAATATCAATGGCGCGTCCCGCAGGGTGGGTTTGGATAAATTCAAAGAGTTCGGGCGGGGTGATGCCGCTATCCCAGGGCGGTTTGCGGAAATACCAAAAGTTGAATTGCAGTCGGCGCAGAAAATTCATTTGAGCGAGTCGCGTACTTTTTGCGGGTCGAATGTGCCAACGGTGCGCCAGACTTCGTTACCTTGCGCGTCGAAGAAAATAAAAGTGGGCGTGAATTCAAAATTGTAAACGGGGGCAAGTTCCATACCGACAGTTTCCTGAATATTCAAACGGATAAAGTGAATCTTTTTGCCAATGCTGACCTGGCTATTAAGTTCCTTTTCAAGCCCGTCAACGGCGGGCTTAACTTGGGTGCATGTAATTCAGAAGGGAGATTGAAATTCGAGCAAAACGGGCGTGCCTGCGCCGATCATCGCCTGCACCTGTTTGGCATCATCCATCAGCGGCGTTTGGCGCGGATGCAAAATAACCCAAGCCGCAACAAGGCTGGCAACGATAACCCCAAAGGCGAGAAAATCGCTTAATTTGGGTTTGTTTGCCAGCAACATAAAACCAGCGGCAATGGCCAGCACAACGGCAACGATGGGAAAGGAGTATTCTCGGAAGAGTAAGATCACAAAACCCTCTGGCGGGCAAATGTCATGTCATGTCTGTGACGTTCACACTTTGACAATTCAATTGAGTTCTTTTACAATCGGGCAACTTGCCCTTTGGCTTGCCCATTGGGGCATGACGAATTATTGCTCTATATCCTACGTATAGGAAGGCTATTTCCATGAAAGAGTATACCACCGAGTTTATTCGCAACATTGCGCTGGTTTCACATGGAGGCGCAGGCAAGACAATGCTGGCTGAATCTTTTTTGCACGCAACGAAGGCGACTACCCGCCTGGGCAGAATTGAAGACGGGACGACGGTCTCGGATTACGATGATGAGGAACACCGTCGCAAGATTTCAATTTATGCAAGCATTATTCCAATAGAGCACCGCGATCATAAAATAAATGTCATAGACGCGCCAGGCTACACAGATTTTGTGGGTGAGATTGTATCCGCCCTGAGTGTGGCTGATGGCGCGGTTATTTTAGTGGATGCCGTCTCAGGCATTGAGGTTGGCACCGAACTGGCATGGCGCTATGCAGATGAATTCAATCTGCCGCGCTTTTTTGTTATTAATAAAATGGATCGCGACAACGCGAACTTTGAAGAAACATACGACGCCATTGAAGCCTTTGTAAAGGCGCATGGCAAACGCGCCATCAAAGTCCATTTGCCAATTGGCGAAAAAGCGGGCTTCAAAGGCGTGGTTGACATCATCGGAATGAAATCCTACATGGGTGACGGCACCACCACCGCCGACATTCCAGCGGATCAAAAAGAAGCAGCGGAACAGGCGCATTTTGCGCTGGTTGAAGCGGCGGCGGAAGGCGAAGACGAGTTGATGGAGAAATACCTCGAAAACGGCTCCCTGACCGACGCAGAGATGGTGCGCGGACTGGAAGATGTGGTCTACGCTGGGGCATTCGTCCCCGTGTTCTGTGCCGCAGGCGGGCATGAAATTGGCGCGATTGCATTGCTCAATGACATCATTGACCTGATGCCTTCTCCATTGAACGCCCCCAGACGTATGGCGCAAGGTAAGAATGGCGAAGAAACCCTGAAACCAGTAGATACAGAGCCTTTAGCCGCGTATGTCTGGAAAACCACCGCCGACCCATTCGTGGGCAGAATGACCTACTTCCGCGTGTTCTCTGGTTGTATTCAGGCTGACGGTCACGTTTGGAATCAAAACAAGAGCGCGGATGAGCGTGTTTCTGGCTTGCATTTCCAACGCGGCAAAGAGGCAATTGGCGCAAAAGTAATCCACGCAGGCGATATTGCTTCTGTATCCAAATTAACTGCAACCACAACCGGCGACACCTTCTGCGAGAAGGGGCATCCGCTGACCATTGAAAAAGCAAAATTCCCTGCCGCCCTGTACCGTGTGGCAATTACCCCCAAGAGCCAGGCAGATGCGGCGAAGATTTCACCGACACTCGCCAAACTGTGCGAAGAAGATATGACCCTGCTCTGGAATAACGATCCCATTACCCATGAGACGGTTTTGCAGGGCATGGGCGACCAGCACATTGATGTGGCGCTGCATCGCGCGCAGGCTAAATTCCAGGTGGGACTTGCCACGCATGAGCCGCGCGTACCATACCGCGAAGGAATTACACGCAAAGCCAGCGCCCAATATCGCCACAAGAAGCAAAGCGGTGGATCGGGTCAATTCGGCGAAGTGCATCTGCGCATTGAGCCATTGCCCACCGCCGACTTTGAATTCACCGATGAACTGGTCGGCATGAACCTGTCGAAGTCTTATCTCCCGCCGATTGAAAAGGGCATCAAGGCAACCATGGAACGCGGCGCGTTTGCGGGCTATCCGATGAGCAACGTCAAAGTCATCGTCTACGACGGCAAGGAACACGAAGTGGATTCCAAACCGCTGGCCTTTGAAATTGCAGGGCGCGAGGCCTTCAAATTGGCAGTGCATGATGCGGGTCCCGTTTTGTTTGAGCCGATCATGACCATCCGCGTCACCGTACCAGACGCGAACATGGGCGACGTAATGAGCGATCTTAACACCCGCCGTGGACGCGTTCAAGGGACAGATTCAGAACGCGGCAACACAGTCGTTGTGGCAACCGTACCTCTGGCTGAGGTATTACGCTACACAACTCAACTTCGATCCATCACAGGCGGACGTGGATATTTCACCATGGAATTCGATCATTACGACACAGTTCCAACCCACATTACAGGTCCAATCATCGAAGCGCACAGAAAAGAAATAGAAGCGAAGAAGGAAGCGGAAGGCGGTATTTAGGCAGTGAATAGCGAGAAGTAAGAAGTAAAAGGTCCCAAAGTTTTTCAACTTTGGGACCTTTTGATATTTCATACCTTTTTACTTTTTACCTTTTCCTCCACCTCACTTCGGCGAAAACAAAATATCCTCAACGGGCGTATTCATTTGCAAACGTCTGCCCGTGAAGGTCATCAGATCTGCGAGTGATCTTTTCTTTGTGCCATCCCAAAGCACAAGGTTGTCTCTTTGCTTTTTCATGTATTCGGGTAATTTGTCAAATTCTGAATAATTATCATAGAAACCCACCAGGCGACGGAAGAGTTTGGGCATGATCAAAGCATCCTCCTGCAAGGTGCGGATATCGAGCAGCATGAAATCGGGGGTGCGATCAATCGACCAGATTCCGCGCTTGGTCATTCGGGCGCGCGCCACAACCGCGCGGATCTTTTCGGCGCAAACTCTGTCTGTGGTTGTGTAAAAGGTGGGGTAGACCAATCCCTCGCGCGCAAGCTGAAAGTTGATGGAATCTTCAATGGGGAGTTCGCTTGAATCCAAAACCGCGCCATCTGTCAGTGGAGCATTTTTGGGGAAGACGTAACTAACAGGACGCCCAAAGGGATCGGTTGTCGCAGAGGCGATAAATCCATTTTTGCCATCATTCGCATCCACAACCTGTGTCAACCCCAAACTGTAGACGACCGTGGTGATTTGCAATACTTCAAGCATGGATTCGAGCGCGGCCAGGGCAAACGCGCGCGGTTGATGGTAGCCCTCGTAGTGAGTTTCCAGCGCGTCAATTGCCTCGACCCGCAATTGCTTCTTTTTGGTTTTTTTATCAGCCTCAGTTTCCCATGTAAAGAAATCCCAATTTGCATGATTAGCCGCTTGAAAACGAATCGAATCGCCATCGGGCTGAAAGCCTTTGATATGAAATGTACCTGCGATCACTTTATATTGCGCCATGACAGCCTCCTTTGAATAGCCTATTATAGAAAATTTATCAAATAAATGCAACTTATTTTTATGCAATATCTTCACCTTTCACGCGTAGCGTTCCTCATTTATACTTCCCCCATGCCCATCGTCCGCTTCCCAGCCCTTATGAAATTTTATGTAGATAACCAGATCGAGTTCCCCGTTGCTGGCAATACGGTCACAGAATTGCTGGATAATCTGATTGCGCGTTACCCAACTCTCAAGCCGCATTTGTTTGAATCGAGCGGAAACCTGCGCCGGCATTTTAATATCTTCGTCAACGGCGAACATATCCGCGAACTTGGCGGGTTGGATACTGCTCTGAAAGGCGATGACAAAGTCATCTTGATGGTCTCTGCCGCTGGAGGTTGAAATGTCTCCTGAGTTCAGAGTACCCCCCACGCGCACCACCTGTCAAAACTGCCGATAAATCAAAAAGGATAAATCATGAATTTCGCTGAATACCAAACCAAATCCCGCGCTACCGCAAAATACCCCGCCATTGGGCACGCCGTCATCTATCCCACACTTGGACTTGTAAACGAGGCGGGCGAAGTGGCAGGCAAGATCAAGAAAGTCTTCCGCGACAAAAACGGCGAAATCAGCGCCGAAACCCGCGAAGCGCTCAAAGCCGAATTGGGCGATGTCCTCTGGTATCTGGCACAGGTTGCAACAGAACTTGATCTATCGCTGGATGAGGTCGCAGAATACAACATCGCCAAATTAATGGACAGGCAGGCGCGCGGAAAAATTCAAGGCGATGGAGACAACCGCTGAAATGAACTTCAAATGTGTCCACTGCGGAGCCGCGCTCGAAACAACTTCGGGAATGGCAAAATGCGCCTACTGCGGAAACATGAATCAGGTCGCGCCTGTTGTGCTGGCAGAAGCCCTGCGGATCGAAACCATCAACGAGGTTGCATCCATCTTGATTCCAAAGTGGACGGTTTTGCCAGCCAGCATAATTGAGGTTTTTTCCACAGGGTTTGACAACCAAAGTTCGGTCAGCGTACACATTGTGCAGGGAGAATTTGAACGCGTCTCCCAAAATCGAAATATTGGAAATTTCACCTTTGACGGTATTCCAACTGCCCCGCGCGCAAAGCCCCGCATCCAATTTACGTTTGAGATTCAAGCGGATGGAAAATTAAAGGTCACCGCTCTAAACCTTGAAACGCAAAAAGAGCAAACCTTCCCAACCATGCAACTGGAGTTTACGCAACGTTAATCCGTATCTCGCGGTAAATAGGTGACTGTCACCTTTCTCCGATTTTTTGAGAAGACATGTTATTAATCCGCTCAAAAATGTGTAATGGCCGTAAAACTCCAAACGAAATCTGCTACACGAAACACAACTTCCCACCAAATCAACCTGCCAAAAACTCTAACCTTTTTCAAACACGGAGTCACCCCCCTTTTTGGTACAATGCCTAAAGATTATAGGAGATAATATTATGGCTGGCATGGAAAGATTTACCCAACGAGCAAGACGCGTACTCAGCCTCGCCCATCAAGAGGCAGAACGCGCAAGACAAAACAGCATTGGAACCGAACACCTCATTTTAGGATTAATGGATGAAGAAGGCGGCGTTGCAGGGCGTGTCCTGCGCGACCTGGGCATGACCTCTGAGCGCGTGCGCGAAGTGGTTCAACGTGTTTCAGGCGCCGCGACAGATTTTGACCCTGCCCACATCGAACTTGCAGCGGAAACCCAACAAGTCCTCGAATATGCAATTGAAGAAGCCCGCCGGCTTGGGCATCACTACATCGGAACTGAGCATATTTTGCTCGGACTCATCCGCGTAGAATCCACAGGGATGGAAGTACTGCGCCGATTGGGCATCACAGGCGATCAAGTACGCAGGCAAACACGCCGCGTGCTGAACGAATCCGCACCCTCCTCGCCGACACCTGCGGGTGGTCCCCAACCGAGCAAAGGTGGCGCCGCGGCATCCAACCCCAAGACCCCGCTCGTGGATCAACTCGCCACCGATTTAACATCGAAGGCTGAAGAGAAAAAACTTGACCCCGTCATCGGGCGTCAAAAAGAAATCGAACGCGTCATTCAGATTCTGGCGCGCCGCACCAAGAACAACCCCGCGCTGATCGGCGAACCTGGCGTTGGCAAGACCGCCATCGTAGAAGGACTCGCCCAGCGCATCATTGACGGCGATGTGCCCGCGCCGCTGATGAACAAGCGCGTGCTCCAATTGGATGTGGGTTCGCTCGTTGCAGGAACCATGTATCGCGGACAATTCGAGGAACGACTCAAGCGCATCATCGACGAGTTAAAAGTGTCGGGTTCGATCCTGTTCATCGACGAAGTCCACATGCTGGTCGGGGCGGGAGCCGCTGGTTCCTCCGTCGATGCGGCAAACATCCTCAAGCCCGCGCTATCCCGCGGCGAGTTGCAAGTCATCGGCGCGACCACGCTTGACGAATATCGCAAGCACATCGAATCAGATGCCGCGCTCGAACGCCGCTTCCAACCCGTTCAAGTGGATGAACCCTCCGAAGAAGAGACCATCCAAATCCTCAAGGGCATTCGCGGCGCGTACGAAGAACATCATCATTTGGTAATTTCCGACGAAGCGCTCGAAGCCGCAACACATTTGTCTTCGCGCTACGTCACCGAAAGATTCCTGCCCGACAAAGCCATTGACCTGATTGACGAATCATCCTCGCGCG
>JAIFKY010000019.1 GCA_020049345.1 Anaerolinea sp. | reverse complement strand
GCGATCTTGAGCGCCACCTCCACCGCCCCGAACCAGAACGCCTGGATCGAAGTGATGAAGGAAGTACTTGCCAAGCCCGAATATTCCAAGCTGACTCTGGTCGAAGTTGTCTACGGCGACGACGATGACACCAAGAGCTACAACGAAGCCCAGGCTTTGTTCACCAAGTACCCCAACCTCAAAGTCATCATCGCCCCCACCACCGTTGGTATTGCCGCCTCTGCCCGCGCCGTCACTGACGCCGGTTTGATTGGCAAAGTAATGGTCACTGGTCTTGGCACCCCCAACCAGATGCGCGAATACGTCAAGAGTGGCGCCGCCCCGCAATTCGCTTTGTGGAACCCGCTTGATCTTGGCTACCTCTCCGTCTATGCGTTGCACGCGCTTGCCACTGGCGAAATCGAAGGCAAAGAAGGCGAAACCTTCAAAGCCGGACGCCTTGGTGAATACACCATCGGAAACGACCCCGACCTTGGCCTGAACGTCCTGTACGGCGCTCCTTTCATCTACAACGCCGACAACATCGACAATTTCGACTGGTAAGCCTTTTTCCCTCACCCCACCCCCTCTTTCCTCTGAGGGAGTGGGGCAAGGGGTGAGGGGTCTATGTCACTTCGGCAATTGGCGCACCACTACTGATTGCTGAAGTGACAATTTGATTAAACGACCTTGTAAGATGCGCTTCGACTACGTTCAGCGCGAAGTTCGTCCTGAGCGTAGTCGAAGGAAATGATCATAAGGCAAGTCATTAAATCAGGAGTTGCATTAATGAAACGCATTGGTTTCCAATTCAAAGTCCGGCAGGATCGCCTTGCGGAATACAAGGAACAACACAAACACGTCTGGCAGGAAATGCTGGACGCCCTGCGCGAAACTGGCTGGCATAACTACACCCTGTTCATGCGCGCAGACGGTCTAATATTTGGTTATTTTGAAACCGATGAAAGCCTGCAAGCGGCACAGGCAAAAATGGCGGCAAAAGAGATCAACACCCGCTGGCAGGAATTTATGTCCCCATTTGTAGATGCCAATGCCCGCCCCGATGAAACATTTATCGAACTCGAAGAATATTTTCACCTGGACTAATTATGACGATCCCTCACAACTACCTGGCTCTTGACCTCGGCGCAGAAAGCGGACGCGCCATCATCGGCATGTTGAATGGCGATAAACTTTCGTTGAATGAAGTTCATCGTTTCAGCAACGGCCCTGTACGCCTGCCTGACGGACTCCATTGGGATGTATTAAGGTTATGGAGCGAGATCAAAACAGGCATCTCCTCTGCTGTAAAACACGAAACCAAACTGGAAGGTATTGGTCTCGACACCTGGGGCGTTGATTTTGCCCTGCTTGATAAAAACAACTCGCTATTATCGAATCCTTTTCATTATCGTGACGCCCGCACCGACGGCATGGTGGACGAAGCCTTCAAACGCATGTCGCGCACCGACATATTTGCGCAAACAGGCATTCAGTTCATGCAGATCAACACGCTCTATCAATTGCTGGCAATGTCCATGCAAAAATCTTCGGTGCTTGATATTGCAAAAACATATGTCTCCATTCCCGATCTTTTAAATTACTGGCTCAGTGGAGAGATCACCAACGAATTCACCCACGCCACAACCACCCAATGTTTTGATCCACGCAAACGGAATTGGGCGACTCCGGTGCTGGATGCATTAAACATACCCTCGCATCTTTTCAGACCCGTAACTGATCCTGGCACACTAATAGGGACTCTACTCCCAGACATCGCAGCAGAAACAGGCTCAAGCGGAGTCAAGATCGTCCTCCCCGCATGTCACGACACAGGATCGGCAGTCGTCGCCGTCCCTGCGCAAAATCAAGACTTCGCGTGGATCAGTTCCGGCACATGGTCCATCATGGGCGCGGAAGTTCATCAGCCGTCTTTGGACGAAAAAGCGCTTCAATATAATTTCACCAACGAAGGCGGCGCATTTGGCACATGGCGGCTCTCCAAAAATATCATGGGCTTGTGGCTGGTGCAGGAATGTCGCCGAACCTGGCAACACACCGGCGAAGACCTAAGCTACGATGAGATCACGCGCCTGGCTTCAGAAGCAAAACCGTTCCTGGCTGTGATTGACCCCGACCACAATAGTTTCCTGCACGCGGGCAACATGCCCGACCGCATTCGCAAATATTGCGAGGATACAAACCAAACCGTTCCGCAAACAAAGGGCGAGATCGTCCGCGTGGCGCTGGAAAGCATCGCGTTGAAATATCGCTGGACGCTGGAGCGGCTGGAAGAATTAAGCGGCAAACGGCTTGACCCCATTCACATCATCGGCGGCGGAACAAAAAACCGCCTGCTCGATCAATTCGCCGCCGATTGCACAGGACGCGACGTAATTACCGGACCCGTCGAAGCCACCGCCATTGGCAACGTGTTAATGCAAGCCATTGCGCTTGGACATCTTGGCACACTTGACGATGCCCGCGCTGTTGTACGCGCCTCGTTTATCCCTGAAACTTACCATCCCGCCAGCAAAGACGGCTGGGATGAAGCCTACGCAAAGTTATTAACGTTATTAGACTCCAATGTCAAGTGACATTGGTTTATTGATTTGATTATCGAAAGTCTCTCAACTTTCGACCCCGAGGTAAATAAAAATGATTCAAGCACCCTATCCCGAACTAGACGACCTGCTAAAAATGATGGGCGAAGCAGGCAGACACATTGCCGACATGGAAGCCAGTGAAGGCGCGGCGGGAAATATTTCTGTTTGTATGCGCTGGCAGGTGGAAGTCCGCACACGGTTTCCCGTCATTGAAGAATTTGAACTGCCCCAACCCGTTCCCGAACTGGCGGGCGCAACCTTCCTCGTCAGCGGGTCTGGGCGCCGCCTGCGCGAGATCATCGACGAGCCAACCGCCAACATCGCCTGCATCGTTGTAGATGAAGGCGGCAAAACCGCCAAACTTCACACATCCTATCATCGCCGCTTTGAGAAAGTCACCAGCGAATTTAATTCCCACCTCGCTGTCCACTACGATCAGGTTCTATTAACCGGCACCAACTTCCATGCAGTCATTCACGCCCAGCCCGTACACATGACATACCTGAGCCACATCCCGCGCTATCAAGATGCCCTATATTTGAACAAACACCTCCTGCGCTGGCAGCCAGAAACCATTATCAACCTGCCCGAAGGAATTGGATTCATTCCCTTCAAACTGCCCGGGTCGCCTGAATTAATGTCGGGCAATGTCGAGGCGTTACGCAAACATCGCATCGTCATCTGGTCGAAACATGGCGTAATGGCGCGCTCCGATGTCTCTGTCAAACGCGCCGCCGACCGCGTGGAATATGCCGAAACCGCCGCAAAGTATGAATATCTCAACTTGAGCGTGCATGAAATCGGCGAAGGCTTGAGCGAAGATGAGATTCGCTTAATTTGCAAGACATTCAACGTTCCACAGACTATTTTCTAAAAAGCCATATCCCTCCCGCTCTTTCGGGGGCTAAGCCCCCGAAAGAGCAAAGACTGAGCAAAAAGGTGAAAAGATGAATCAAACTCAAATCGAACAAGCCTACGCCCTTGCCCAAGAACGCTACGCCGCTCTTGGTGTGGATACTGAAAAGGCGCTTGCCACGCTAAAATCCGTTTCGATCAGCCTGCATTGTTGGCAGGGTGACGACGTAGGCGGATTTGAAAACCCGGGCGGCGAACTCAGCGGCGGCATTGCCGCAACAGGAAACTACCCCGGCAAAGCCCGCAACGCAGACGAACTCCGCCGCGACCTGGATGTAGTTTACAGCCTGTTGCCTGGCTCACACCGCCTCAACCTGCACGCCATTTATCTTGAATCTGATGAAAAAGTTGAACGCAATAAAATCGAACCGCGCCACTTCTCAGCCTGGAAAGATTGGGCGAAGGAAAATGGTCACGGAGTAGATTTTAACCCGACCTGCTTCTCGCACCCCAAAGCCGCCGATGGTTTCACCCTCGCACACCGCGACCCCGCCATCCGCCAATATTGGATCGAACACTGCATCGCCAGCCGCAAAATTGGCGAATACTTTGGCAAGGAACTCGGCACACCCGCCGTAACCAATATCTGGATTCCCGACGGGATCAAAGATTCACCCGCCGACCGCCAAACACCCCGCCGCCTACTGCTCGAATCCCTTGACCTGATCCTCGCCGAAAAAATTGATCCGCGCTACAACCTCGACTCCGTTGAACCAAAACTCTTCGGCATTGGCTCCGAAAGTTATGTCGTCGGCTCGATGGAATTCTACGCCGCGTATGCTTTGAGCCGCAAAATTTTACTCACGCTGGATGCGGGTCACTTCCATCCCACAGAGACAATTTCGGACAAAATCTCGTCCATGTTAATTTATCTTGACCAGTTACTGCTCCACGTCAGCCGCGGCGTGCGCTGGGACAGCGACCACGTCGTCACCTTCAACGATGACCTGCAAGCCATCACACAGGAAATTGTCCGCAACGATGCGCTGGAACGCGTTCACATTGGCTTGGATTATTTCGATGCCAGCATCAACCGCATCGCCGCCTGGACGATTGGCGCGCGCAACACACAGCGCGGATTGCTGAATGCCCTGCTTGAACCTTCCGACATGCTCAAACAAAGCGAAGCCAGCGGAGACTTCTCCACGCGGCTGGCATTGCAGGAAGAACTAAAAGCCATGCCCGCCGGCGCAGTCTGGGATTATTACTGCTCAAAAGAAAATGTTCCCGTCGGCATGGATTTTATGAAAGTCATCAAAGAGTACGAAGGGCGCGAACTTACGAAGCGGGCTTAGTCAAAATCATCGCCTGATTGATATGGGTATATTTTATTTGAGTTGAAACCTTGCAGTATGCAGCGTGTTGCGTAAACCGTTCAAAACGAAATACGCAACACGCTGCATGAACTGTTCGTAATTCAGTAAAAACACGCCTGATTGATATTTTACAAATTGAAGGCAGGAGAGAACAACATGAAATTATTGGATAAATATACAGTTGAAGTTGAAAAATTCGTAAGCGTTTGCCATAAGTTGGCGCAAAATCTTTTCGTCACCAGCAGCGGCGGAAACCTGGCTTGGAAGTTGGAAGACAACCTCCTGCTGATCACGCCCACGAAATTATACAAAGGGGATGTATGTCCCGAAGACCTGGTCTTCATTGATCTGCAAGGCAATGTCATCGAAGGGCAGCGCCGCCCAACCGGTGAAACTCCCATGTATCTCAAATTCTTCAACCTGCGAAAGGACATCGTTTCTGTTGTCCATTGTCACGCGCCGCATGTTGGCGCGCTGGCAATTTCCAAAGGCAAGAACTGGTTAATGCGCCCCATTTACCCCGAAACCACCATCGAGGTGGGACCGGTTCCGCTGGTACCCTACGCCGAACCGATCACCGAAAAACTGGCTGAAAATTTTGTGCCGTTCCTGCAAAAATACAACAGTTTTCTGATGGAAAGCCACGGCTTGGTAACCATGTCGCGTGCCGATGTCACCGAGACTGTAATGCTCGTTGATTTACTGGAAATGAGCGCCAAATCCATCCTGCTTGCGCTGCAAGTCGGCGAGATCAAGGAATTGGATCTGCAAGCGGTGCGCGACCTCGACAATACCATGCGAACCCGCAGCCTGCCCTTATTCGGCGCCGCCGGTGTAAACAAATCTCTGGAAGACTTATATTTTGCTCATTAATGGCTGACATGATGACTGACCTCGAAACCCAATTAAATGATTTTTCTCCGCAAAAACGAGCCGAAGCCCTGAAGGCTTTGATCGCAGCGAATGCCCCGCATCTTGATCCGCAGGATGTGGTCAACCTGCATTGCCACACGTTTTTCTCTTTCAACGCCTATGGCTACTCGCCCACTGGGCTGGCCTGGCTGGCAAAGCACAATGGATATAAAGCGCTGGGCATCGTGGACTTTGACGTATTGGATGGCGTTGATGAATTTCTAAATGCCTGCGAACAAATTGATGTGCGCGGCAGCGCCGGAATCGAAACGCGTGTCTACCTCCCGGAATTCTCGACCCGCGAGACCAACTCTCCGGGCGAACCGGGCGTTTATTACCACATGGGCATCGGTTTCACATCCAGCCAGATTCCAGCGGATGTTGCCCCAATCGTGGCGGATATGCGCGCCCGCGCCAGCCAGCGCAACCGGATCATGGTAGATCGCGTCAATGCCCATCTCTCACCTGTGGCAGTTGACTATGACCGCGATGTGCTTCCGCTCACGCCCGCTGGAAACGCCACCGAGCGTCACCTGTTGGCGGCATACACACGCGCCGCAACGGATCACTTCGCCGATCCTGCTCCGTTTTGGGCTGAAAAGTTGGAACTTCCTGAAGAAAAAATCCGCGAGCAAATTACGGATGCGCCTAAATTTCAAAACACGATCCGCGCAAAATTAATGAAGCGCGGCGGAGTTGGCTACGCCCAACCTGGACCAGATACATTCCCAAATATTGATGAAGTTAATCGCGTCATCATCGCCTGTGGCGCATTACCCTGTGCCGCATGGCTCGACGGAACCACATCAGGCGAAAAGGACATCGAAGAACTGCTTGAACTGCTGGTCGCAAAAGGCGCCGCCGCCCTCAATATTATTCCTGATCGCAACTGGAATATTTCTGACCCTGAAACCCGCCGCATGAAAGTGAAAAAACTATATGAAGTGGCGGAACTGGCGCGAAAACTTGACCTGCCTTTGAACATCGGGACCGAGATGAACACCTACGGCCAAAGACTGGTGGATGATTTCAGCGCCCCTGAGATGGAACCCCTGCGCGAATCATTTTTGGCGGGCGCGTACTTCATTTATGGTCATACGCTGATGCAGCGCACTCTGGGACTGGGCTACCAAAGTCAATGGGCAAAAGACCACCTCCCCACGCGCCGTGAACGCAATGCGTTTTATACCCAGGTGGGTAGGCTTGTGTCGCCCGCGCAGGCAGACATGCTAAAGAAATTTACATCTGCTCAATCACCCGCCGAGATATTGAACAACCTGTCTTGATTATTTTAATTCTCGCTTTCGGATCATCCGAGCCAGGAAGGTAACATGACTCATCAATATTTATTAGCACATGATTTAGGCACGACAGGCAACAAAGCCACGCTATTTGATGTTGAGCAGGGCGTGGTAAAGGTTTCCACATTTGAAGCCTATCCCACAGACTACTCCCAGCCCGGATGGGCAGAACAAGACCCCGCCGATTGGGAGCGGGTGATCTGGCTGTGTACGCGCCGTCTCATCACCCAGTCTGGGATTGAACCCGGCTCCATTGCGGCTGTCAGTTTCAGCGGACACATGCAAGGCGCGTTGCTGGTAGATCGGCAGGGCGTTCCCCTGCGAAGTTCCATTATTTGGGCTGATCAACGCGCCACAGCACAGGCTGACTACATCACCTCAATATTTGGCTCTGATGAGCTTTATCGCCTGACCGGACAACGCACCAGCCCTACCTACACCGCCCCCAAAGTATTGTGGATCAAGGAACATCAGCCGTCAATCTATCGGCAAGCGTTCAAAGTCTTGCAGCCAAAAGATTATGCCGCCTTCCTCTTTAGCGGCGTTTTTGCCACCGATTACTCCGACGCTTCTGCCACCCTGCTCTTTGACTTGACCAACCGCCGCTGGGCATTGGATGTCATCAACACGCTTGGCTTAAACAGCGAACTTTTCCCCGAAGTCTATCCATCCACGACCGTCATTGGGCATGTCACCCCGCAAGCCGCCGCCGCTAGTGGATTGGTTGCCGGCACGCCCGTTGTCATCGGCGGCGGAGACGGAGCCTGTGCCACGGTCGGCGCTGGCTCGGTGCGCGAAGGCGAAGCCTACGCATACATCGGCTCGTCCTCGTGGATTGCCGTCACAAGCCGCCAGCCAATTTTAGACCCGAAACAACGAACTTTTACCCTCGCCCACTTAATGCCCGACTACTACTTTTCGCTCGGCACCATGCAAGCCGCGGGCGGAGCCTACGGCTGGTTGGAGCGGCTTTTATATCCCGACGGAAACCCGCAAGCATTGCAGGTCATGGATGCCCAAGCCGCCAGCATTCCCCCGGGCGCAAACGGACTTCTGTTCCTGCCCTACCTGATGGGCGAACGCAGCCCCTATTGGAATCCACTGGCGCGCGGCGCCATGGTTGGGCTAACCATGGCTCACAGCCAGCCCGAAGTTTCTCGCGCAGTTTTAGAGGGAGTTTCTTTTAATCTCAGGTTGATTCTGGATGCCCTGCGGACGCAAGATATCCAAATCGGCAGGTTGCTCTTGATCGGCGGCGGCGCAAAAAGCCCTGTCTGGCGTCAAATTTTGGCAGATGTGCTCGAATTACCCATTTGGCTACCCGCACTCACCACCGAAGCCACCGCCCTCGGCGCCTTAATCGCCGGCGGAGTTGGCGTGGGCATCTTCCCAGACTTCAATGTGATAGATCGCTTAATTGCCATCCGCGAAGCAGAACGCCCACAGCCGGCTCATCATCAACGCTACGCCGCGCTGCTTGACCTTTTCAAGCAGACCTATCAGGTTCTTAATCCTATTTTTGCAGAACTGGCTGATATCACCAACCCAAATTTAGATCATTAGATAATTGGAGAAAATATGTCTGATAAATTAAACAATTACCGCTCCGCCCAGGGTTCCCTGCCCGCCACCTACCGCCTCTGGCCTCTGTACGGCGCAGGGCTTGAAAACATGGGCAAAGATGGCGCGCCTATTGACGTGCCCGCCCCCGCCTATGGCGACGACGAACTGCTCATCCGCCACGATGCCTGTGGACTTTGTTTCTCTGACATCAAAGTTATCACACAGGGACAAAGCCATCCGCGCATTTTGCGTGACATGCAAAAAGAACCCATTGTGCTGGGGCATGAAATTTCAATGACCATCCTCGGCGTGGGCAAAAATTTGCAAGACCAATACCAGGTCGGTGACCGCCTGACATTGGAGACCGATATTTTGATCCGAGGAAAATCTCTGGCGTATGGCTACTGGTTTCAAGGCGGGCTTTCGCAATACTCCGTCATCGGACCCGATATTTACGCCAGTGACCTGGGCAACAACCTGATCAAAGTCCGCAACGACAAAGGCTATGCCGAAATTGCCCTGACCGAACCGTGGGCGTGCGTAGTCGCGGCGTATGCCCTTGAATATCGCAACGGATTGAAACAAGGCGGAACAACGTGGATCGTCGGCGCAGGCGATGACAAACCCTACACCATCAGCGCCGGATTTGATTCCGCGTCTCACCCCGCCCGTTTGCTGTTGACCAACGTCCCCGAGCAGTTTTCTGGCTGGTTGAAAGAACGCGCCAAAGAATTGAACGTCGAAGTAATTGACGTTCCCGACGTGAGCGCGCCTCCCATTGAATTTGCCGACGACATCATCCTGCTCGGCGCCGATGCCGACCTTGTCGAAAAAATCAGCCCGCGCCTCGATCAATTTGGCATTCTGGCAATTATGGCAACCACCCCCTTCGCCCGCAAAATCAGCGTGGATGTTGGACGGGTTCATTATCACCGCTGGGTCTATGTCGGCAGTCAGGGCACAGATATTGCAGGCGCATACAGCGCCACGCCAATCCGCTCCAACCTTAAGCCTGCTGGCAAGACCTGGTTTGTGGGCGCAGGCGGTCCAATGGGACGAATGCACGTCCAGCGCGCAATTGAATTCTCAAACCCACCCTCCACCATTGTCTGCACCGATGTCAGCGACATGCGCCTGACTGAACTGTGCGATGCCTTTGCCTCCGATGCAAAAGCAAAAGGAATCGAATTCATCTGCCTCAACCCAATGAACAAAAGCGACTACGAAGCCAAAATGTCGGCATTCAAACAAACCGGTTTCGACGACATCGTTGTCCTGGCGCCGATTGCGCCGGTCATCGCAGACGCCGCAACCTACCTCGCCCCCAACGGCGTGATGAATGTCTTTGCCGGCGTTCCGCGCGGTACCATGGTCAACCTTGATTTAAGCGATACCTACCTGAACAACACACGCGCCATCGGACATTCCGCATCGTTGATGAGCGATTTCGAGTTGGTGCTGAACAAAACCAACAGCGGCGAATTATCTCCCAATCGTTCGCTGGCAGCTGTCGGGTCGCTGACCGCCGCCAAAGATGGACTGCAAGCCGTCAAAGACGCCGCGCTGGCTGGGAAGGTCGTCATCTATCCCAACATCAAAGAAATGCCCCTCACACGGCTGGAAGAACTCAAGGAAAAAATGCCTTCTGTGTACGCCAAGCTCAACCAACACGGTGAGTGGACAAATGAAGCCGAAGAGGAATTTTTGCGCTTGATGCTGCCGTAATTTTTTCAATGTCATTGCGAGGAGCGCTCCTGCTCTTCGCGACGAAGCAATCTCTATGTCACAGAAGATTGCTTCGGGCTAACGCCCTCGCAATGACATAACAGGAAATGGAGTATTTTTTATGGATAAAGTTCTACAAGATCGTATCGCGCTGGTCACTGGCGGCGCGCAAGGATTGGGGCAAGCCCTCTGCCAGCGATTGGCAAAAGATGGTTGCCACGTTGTCGTTGCAGACTTGAACGAAGAAAAAGCAATCCAAACTGCTGAAAGCATTACTGCATCCACAGACCGCCGCGCAATCGCCGTCAAAGTGGATGTGAGCGACGAAGCCCAGGTTGAAGCCATGGTCAATCGCTGTGTGCAGGAATTTGGGCGGCTCGATGTTTTGGTCGCCAATGCCGGCATCCTCATCGCCGAAGAGATCACCGAGTTCCCCGCTGAGAAATGGCGCGCCGTGATGAACGTCAATTTATTTGGCTACTTTCTGTGCGCCAAGCACGCCGCGCGGGTGATGAAAAAACAGAAGAGCGGCGTAATCGTTGAGATCAACTCGAAGTCGGGCAAGAAAAAAAACAGAAGAGCGGCGTAATCGTTGAGATCAACTCGAAGTCGGGCAAGAAAGGCAGTTTCAAAAACTCTGCCTACGCCGCCTCCAAATTTGGCGGCATCGGGCTGACCCAGAGCATCGCTCTTGAATTGGCTGAGTTCGGCGTGCGCGTCAATGCAGTCCTGCCGGGCAACATGCTCGATTCCCCGTTGTGGACGGAAGGTCCCAACTCGCTGTTCAAGCAATACGCCCGCAACCGCAAAATCAGCGAAGAACAAGTGCGCCAAATTTATATCGATCAGGTTCCGATGAAACGCGGCTGTACGTATGAAGATGTCTGCAATGTTGTGGTCTTCATGGCAT
>JAIFKY010000073.1 GCA_020049345.1 Anaerolinea sp. | reverse complement strand
CTTGCACTCGGCGTCATCCTCATTTTACTCGGCGCGTGGTTCTTGCTTGACAAAATGAATCCAGAGTTTTTTGCCCCCATAGAGAAATACACCGCATGGCCCTTTAACTTGATTTTTATCGGCGGTGGAATCTTCATCGTTGGCTTGGTACTGGGACAGCCTGGCATGTCAGTTCCAGCCGCAATTGTCGCCGGCATTGGCGGAATTCTTTATTATCAGAAAATGGTAGATGATTACGCTTCCTGGTCTTACATGTGGGCGTTGATTCCAGGCTTCGTAGGCGTTGGTTCTATTTTGGCGGGACTGCTTGGCGACAATACGGCTCACAACCTCAAGCACGGATTAAACTTGATGGTGGTCAGCGCAGTATTATTCCTCGTCTTTTCATCCTTCCTTGGCGGATGGACTTTGCTTGGTAACTACGGCCCGGCAATCCTTTTGATGTTGCTTGGTCTATGGGTGCTCGGCAATGGACTTTATCGTTCATTCCGAAAACGCGGAGAATAACATGCAACGCAATCAATTATTCTGGGGCGTTGCCTTGCTCCTCGTTGGCGGACTAATGCTTGCCAATGAGATGGGAATTAAACTTCCCAACGGCATGTCTCTCACGCAACTTTTTTGGCCGCTGCTTCTCATTTTTGGTGGTGTTTGGGTGCTGGTCGGCGTTTTTCTGCGCGGTAGCATTGAAACAGAAATCGCATCCATTGACTTGCAAGGCGCAAATTCTGCAAGCATTAAGATCAATCATGGCGCAGGTGATCTAAAAATTCACGGCGGCGCAGGTGTTGTGGAATTGGCGCGAGGCTCGTTTGCTGGCGGGTTGGATCACAAGTCCACTCGAAACGGAGACCGGCTTGAGGTCAAAATGAGACCCGCAAAGGACGTCATGGAATTTCCATTCTTTGGTCCGCGCACTCAACTTGACTGGGATCTCGCGCTCAATTCTGAAATCCCAACTGCATTGACCTTAAATCTTGGCGCGAACAAAGCCATGCTTGACTTGCGCGACATGAACCTTACTGATTTGAAATTGGAAACGGGCGCGAGTGAAACTCGAATCACATTGCCCGCCCGTGGACGCTTCCACGCTGACTTTGATCTTGGCGCGGCTTCGTTGGAAGTGATCGTGCCTGTGGGTCTTTCTGCGCGTATCCACACTTCGCTTGGCGCAGTTGAGTTGAAGATAGACGAATCCCGTTTTCCGCGTAATGGCAGTTATTATCAATCTCTCGATTTTGACGCCGCCGCGAATGCAGTGGACATGACCATTGACGCAGGCGCGGCTTCGATCAAAGTGCTGTAGGAGGATTTTATGAAACGGTTTGATCCACGAATTGTATTTGGTATTCTGCTGATCATCGGGGGAGGGCTGGCTCTGGCTCAAACCATGGGTCTGCTCAGCAATGCCTCGGACATTTTCTGGGGCGGCATGTTCCTTGCGATTGGGGTGATCTTTCTCACCCTGCTTTTCGGCGGACATTGGTGGGCTTCGTTCCCCGGCTTCACGCTTGTTGCCCTCGGCGCATTGATCTTGCTTCCAAATTCACTTGAAGATTTTGGCGGCGCGCTCTTTCTCGGCGGCATCGGTTTTTCCTTCTGGTACGTGTACTTCACCAGCCGCACAGAACGTTGGTGGGCGTTGATCCCCGCCGGTGTGTTAACTGCGCTTGCCGTGATGATTATTGTCGCCGAGCGTTATGAAGATTACGGCGGCGCGATTTTCCTTGGCGGCATTGGACTTTCCTTTTTTGCGGTATATCTCACGAACCGTGTTGAACGTTGGTGGGCGCTAATTCCAGGCGGAGTATTGATCACGCTGGCGGGCGTCACCATTGCCGCAGAACGGTTTGGAGAATTTCAAACAGCAGGCTTTTTCTTCTTTGGGCTTGCCATCACATTTTTGTTGGTCGCCTTGCTGGCTGGCATGAATTGGGCGTACTGGCCGGCAGGGGTGTTGGGCATTATGGGATTCCTTGGAATTGCGTCGCTTTTGGATATTGCCAATT
This sequence comes from Anaerolinea sp., assembly GCA_020049345.1. Classification (GTDB taxonomy): domain Bacteria; phylum Chloroflexota; class Anaerolineae; order Anaerolineales; family Villigracilaceae; genus Villigracilis. The sequence goes on along the minus strand of JAIFKY010000073.1, from coordinate 8,924 downwards.
ATCTGTGGGCTGTTGTTCTGATTGGCGCAGGCGCATTTATGATTATTCGATATTTTACAAACAGGTAAATGTTGAAAAGCGCCCGAAGGCTTTTGCAAGGCGCTTAATTTACTCGGATCAACTTCATAAAATAAACATCCCCGTCAATTGACGGGGATGTTTATTTTATCCTGCCTGCCCTCAGCAAGTACTATTGCTCTCCAACAACTTCAACATCTGGGAAGAACTGATGTATTGTTCCCTCCACCCAGCCGTGTAATGTGGAGGGCAATAATGGACAATTCAAACATGCGCCGCCCAGCCGCACCTTTACTTGTTTGCCATCGAATGACACAAATTCCACGGTACCCCCATGGAATTGTTCAACATACGCGCTGATTTTATCCAGCAGTCCACGCAATTGCGTTTCTCGATCATGTAGTTCTGGTGTGACCATGGGAACAACTCCTTTTTTTGATTACCGATCTGAATTCAAGAGCGATTGAACTTGCGCGTGCGAATTTTTCCATCGTGGAGAAACTACGCTCGCTAGACGATCCATAACCACCTTCCCCGTTTCGGGAGCGTTACTGAATAACTTTAACAGTTGAGTTCCTCGTATTCGTATTGCTTCAATTTGCGTCTCACTGATTATACTTGAAGTATAGTCATGGCTTCCCACCACTGCCGACCAGCCAAACACATCACCGTCGCGCAGGCGTGTTAAAATAATGGGCGGACCATCGTAAGGTTTGTATCGAATAACCACTTCACCTTTAATAAGTAAATATAAGTAAGTGGCAGGAGCGCCTTGTTCAAAGATCACCGTATCGGCAGAGCAGGTAAATTGCTCGAGCAGAGGTTTTAGCAAATCTATCTGAGCAGGCTCAAGGTCTTGAAAGAGCGGGATGTAAGGCAATGATTCAAACATTTCATAATATATTATCCAACGTCTGAACAACTTTCCAGTACCAAATATCCTGAACTCAATGACATTTTTCCCAATTTTGTATGACGCATCTTTGTTCGGTTATACTTTGCTGAGCAGATGGTTATTTGTTATTCTGTATCTTTACGATGCTTGATAATTTTTTTTTGCGCAAACTAATTTGAATTTGGATGTAAAAGATGACTGTGATTACTCACCCTTCCCGCGCGCGTTTCTACGGCATGTTGATGATTGGCATTGGACTCATTGCAGTTGGGATTACGTTATTCATGCTTTTAAATACCGCCAACGCTTCATCTGACGACCTTTCAACTGTTCCTGCGCAAGTGGATTTTCCCTCCCCTGATCTTAATCTAACCGACCTTGCCGGCAACCCTGTTTCTTTGAAGGACTATTCTGGAAATGTTGTGCTTGTTAACCTTTGGGCTACCTGGTGCCCTCCATGCAAGGCAGAGATGCCATCGCTTGAAACTTTTTATAAGAATCACAAGGCAGAAGGTTTCGTTTTGATTGGGATTGATCAAGAGGAAACGCTGGAGGTTGTGGAACCTTTTGTCGCCGAATTTGGTTTAACATTTCCCATCTGGCTGGATGAAAATTATCTGGCTCAACGTAAGTTCAATACTTCAAGTCTGCCAAGTTCCTATGTGATTGATCGTGCTGGTAGAGTACGTCTGGCGTGGTTTGGCGGCATTTCGGAAGAGTTCCTCGAAAAATATGTAACTAATTTAATTAAGGAGTAAACGATGGATGTAGTTTTGAATTGGAAAGGTAAAATGTCTTTTGAAGGTGTTAGCGATACTGGGTTTGTTCAAAAAATGGATTCGGATTCATCTGTTGGCGGCGATAATAGCGCCGCGCGCCCGATGGAGTTTATTGCAATCGGGCTTGCAGGCTGCACAGGTATGGATGTCATCTCCATTTTGCAAAAGAAAAAGCAGCCTGTCGCCAATTTCCAAGTACAAGTCCACGCGCCACGTGCTGAGGATCATCCGAAGGTTTTCTCCAGCGCGGTGATCGAGTACCTGGTCACTGGCAGGGATGTGGATGAAGCTGCTTTGGTTCGTGCAATTGGGCTTTCTGCCGAAAAATATTGTCCGGCTCAGGCTATGTTGAGCAAGGCTTTCCCCATGCAGTTGCTCTACAAGATTTTTGATGAAGATGGAAAAACGGTGGTGAAGCAGGGCGAATACATAGTAAAACAGGCGGAGTGATTGACCATCCACAGCGGGGCAAATTGAAAAATTTGCCCCGCTGTTTAATTATGGGTAATTCCCGCTGATTGAAGTGTACAGGTCTCCACATTCGCAGGCGGTGGAGGTTGCGCCATTTTTTGTGAGTGTTCCCAAATATTCACGGAATCCGTTATGGGTAGTCCATCCGCTCATTTTTAGCGGAATTGGGCTGTCGCCAACGATCCATTCCCCGTTGTATTTTCTGCCAATATGTACATGTGTGCCTGTGGCGCGCCCGCCTTCACAGGATGGGTAGCCAATTAGGTCGCCCGCTTTTAGATCGGAGCCGAGCGGCGCGCGTTGTTTTGTGGCAAGGTGCAGGTAAAAAATAACCCAACCTGTGCGCTCATCGCCGTCTTTATCAAGGTCAAGGGCAAGTCCTTCAACGCTGGAGCGCACAACCAAACCATCTGCCATTGCAGTGGCGAAATATTTATCCTCTGCGATGAAACAGCCTGATTTGTCAGACGGTGGAGCAAAATCCACTGAGGCTAGGGGTTCGCCGGTTCCCCAGCCTGTGTGCGGTCCGCCGGTGTAGTACCAGGTTTGATCAAGCGGAAAGGGGAGTTGAAATTCAGGCTGTTGTAAACTGCCCGGAATGATGACAGTAGAATCGCTCCACGGGTTGCCAAAAAAATCTTCGTATGTCTGGCTCAAGCCCTGGGCGCCGGTTGCCTGCGTATATTTATCGCCTTCGAATATTCTCGAAAAATAATATTGAAGTGAAACGGATGCCGCATTTTGCCATGGGTCTGGTCTGATGAGGATGCTGTCAAGCCCTTCAAATTCAGTCAGGCTGCCAATGCGCCAGCCGTAGTACCCATTGTTAAGTGTGTTGGCGGCGATAACAAGTTGAAGGTATGGATTTTCCCAATACTTGCGAGTGAAGCCAAGCAAATTCTTTTTTACGGGCGGTTCGGGTTGCGTCAATGCGCCGCCCTGGTATTCAAGGAGCGCAAGTAATAGACGCGGATTAACGCTGTAATTTGTGGCAACAAAATCCACCATCTCGGCGCCGGTGCGCCATTTGCCGCTTGCATACACGCGGTAGTTTTTTAGCCAGCCGCTTTGTGATTCAACATAGGCTGATGTGTTGAATCCGATCAAGGTCGGTCCGTTTACAAAAGCATGATCCGGGATGATCTGAAATGGGCTTGCCCACAACGCAAGAAAATAGATGGGAATTTTCATTGGCATTCCGGGCGGCATGGTGGTTGCGTCACGCGGAATTTGAGGGTTGGCTTCAAAGATTTCATCTACTGTGGTGTTGAAACGCTTTGCAAGCGCAGGCAGGGTATCTCCTGTTTGGGCAGTGTAATCCACCAGTTCGCCAGGCTTATATGTTTGGCGTATGGGTAGCGGAGTTTGCACAAGTGTAGGCGCGCTGTTATTGATGCTGGCTGTTGGAATCACCGAAGAACGCGCAGGTTCAAAATTGCACGAAGAGAGCGCCAGAATGAACATCAGCGCCATATTAATTGCGCGCTGACCCGTTTTTGTGAACCTACTCGCTTTCAGCATCTTTTTTTTCGTCGCGGAAAATGTTCGACCATTTTTGCCCGACAGGGTCGGCGGTGACAACTTGATCGCCTCTAACCAGTTTTCCTTCGTATGCCTTTTCACCGGCAATGACGCGCCAATCATCCATGATGAATGGAATTGGACCATCGGCAGTGACCCACTCTCCGTTGTATTTTCTTGCAAAATGGAGATGTGTGCCAGTGGATACGCCCCCTTCGCAGGACGCGTGTCCAATGCGATCATCCACTTCCAACCATGTGCCTGCGGGGATACGGTCTTTTTTTGCAATGTGCATGTAGAGGATGTTCCATCCGGTTTGTTCGTAACCGTCGCCGTCAAGGTCAACCATTACCGCGCCATTGTTTGACCGCACGACCAAGCCTGGCGCGGCGGCTGTCACCCATGTTGGGGTTGGGTCGCATCCGCCGTGATCGGTGGATGGGGCAAAGTCAATGGCGGCAAAAACGCTGTGAGTTGTTCCGTAAATATTGGGGTTGATTTGCCCCCACGCGTTGTGAGGACCGCCGGTCACGCTCCACTCAATACCAGGTTCAAATGGCAGTGTAAGAGCAGGTTGATTTAATGCCGCTGGAAAAATTGGGTTGACCGCCTCAGCGCGCGCCCAAGGGTCGCCGAACATTTCCAGATACATGGCGGGAAAGCCTGAACTGGGGGTGATGATCTGCTCCCATTGTGATTGGCTATGGACGCGCGAAAATAAATATTGAATGGCAACCGTGCCTGCGTTTAATCGCGGGTCAATACGCAGAGATGTGCCATCAGGAAATTCAAGGTGGGTGAGTGTGCCTGCGCGCCAGCCATAATATCCAATTGCCATGTTGTTAATAGCCCACACCAATTGTATGGTCATGCCCTTAAAGTGATAGTCGCTAAAGCCCATTGGGTAGTCGGTATGAAGGGTGTCTATGGGTTGTCCGCGCACCCAGCGGCTTTCAAATTCCAGCAAACCCAGAATTAGACGCGGATTGATGGAATTTTCAATGGCAAGGCGTTTCACGGCTTGATCTCCATTGATCCAACCGGTGGAGCCAAGGTAATCTCTAAATTTGCTCAGGTATCCTCCCGCTCCCTGAACATATTCCTCCACATCAAAGTCGGCGGCGGTAAATGAAAAGATGATTTCGGCATCAGGCATGATTTGAATGTTGGGTGTCATCGCTTCTGTGATGTGGTTGGGGATGATGAGCAATGTGCCGGGATCTATTAACGTTGTTTTGGTCAAATCAGCGTCTGATGTGATCTCGGACTCTTCCACGCCGAACCTGTTTGCTACGGCTGAGAGCATATCTCCGCTTTGGGCATAATACAGGAAGGGCGCAGTGTCATATATTACACGCGGAGTTGGGGTTGAGGTGATTGTTGAGGCGATAACAGGCGCGGCATTATTTGACGCCAGCGTGGGCGTGGCGGTGTAGGAAGTTTGCGTTTCAAACAACGGCGGGGTGGTTGAGGTGGGGAAAATGATTGGGCTGTCTTGAACAATAAACGGGTCGAAAAGCGGCGTGGCGGGATGTAGAAGGTCTGGTGTGGGCGTCTGCGCGATTCCCCAAATCGAAGAAGACCCATCGTAGCGCGGCGCGCAAGCTGATAAGGTAAATGACAGAACAATGAGAATAGCGTTGATGCGATACATAAGTATATGAATTATATCCGTCTGGATTAAGCCTGGATGAATTAACGGAAAACCTGATTAAGTTCGCTTGCGCTGTCCCAAGCTTCTATGGTTTGACTGCCGCGTGTAAGATAGCCGTCATATTCCGCACCGCCTCCGCTGGCAACCCAGCCGTCAAGGTTGAAGGGCAGCGGTCCGTCAGCGGCAATCCACTCGCCATTATATTTGCGGGCAAGGTGAACGTGTGTGGCATTGGAGACTCCGCCTTCGCAGGAAGGATGTCCGATGCGATCACCTGCGAAAAGATACTCGCCTGGTTCCGCGCGCCCATCGGCGGCGATGTGCATATATAACATTACCCAGCCCGTTTGTTCGTAGCCATCATTATCCAGGTCTTGAATTAATCCGCCGTTGGAGGTGCGTAAGACAAGCCCATCTGCCACTGCTGTGACCCATAGTTGGCTTGCGAGGCAATTTGCATTTTCGCCGGGTGGTGCAAAATCCAGCGCAGCCCAGGCAGACCCTGAATCCCAGCCGCCATGTGGTCCACCGGTGAAGTACCATGTTTCACCATTTTTGAATGGCAGGTTCATAGCCGGCTGTATGACCGATGGGGAAATTAGAGGCTCAATTGCATAATTAAATGGGTTGCCAAAAAAAACGTAATATGAAAGAAGCAAGCCTGTGCCGCTGACATCCTGTTCCCATGTTGGGCGGTCATCCAGTTGTGAAAAGAAATATTGTACCGCCGCTGTGCCAGCGTTGATGGTTGGATCGACCGGCACTACTGTACCATCATTTAATACCCAGGTTGAAATGGCGTTTGACTTCCAAAGATAGTATCCCTGGTTTAAAGTGTTGGCTGCCCATGTGAGTTGACGATATAAGCCGTAATGGTTTTCATCTGCCAACCCCATGGGGTAGGATGTATTAAATGGATTGGAATTGGTGACCCATCCGCTTTGATATTCAAGCAATGCCAGCAGTAAACGCGGGTTGACTGAATAGTTGCGGGCGACGATCCAGACGATTTCATCACCAGATAGTACGAATCCATTCACATCCTGTTCATAGAGTTCAAGATAACCGTTCTGGCTGTCAATAAAACTTTTTATGCCAAAATAAACTCCGGCGGGACCATAAACCATTTCTGAATCAGGAATGACTTTGAAGGATGTTCCCTCATCTCCCGGGTTTGGCGCGGGTACGTTTAGAGTCATGCCGACAGTAAGCAGGTTCGCATCAGTGATATTGTTCGCTTCCATCAGCGTTTTTAGGCTAATGCCATATTTTTGGGCGATCAATCCCAGGCTATCTCCTGCTTGCACCATATATTGGTCTTCGTCTTGACGTGGAGTTGGCAGGATTCGTCCCGCATCGGGTGTGGGCGTGTTTACGGGCTGATCAGTGGGGATGTCGGTTGGAATGACAATGGATAGTGGTGCGCGCGTGGGAGTAGGTTCACGAGTGGCGGTAAGGGGTACCGATTGGGGCACATCAGTTAGCGTTGCAATGGGCGCAATGGCAGCAGGCGCGAGCGTGCCTTGCTGCATGGGCAGGAATGGGTCATATGTTGGGTAGATTACTGTTTGGGACGTGGATGACACGCAGGAGGCGAGTAAGGCAGTGATCAGCAAGCAGTAAACAGGCATTAATGCGCGAGAGGAACGATATATGCTTTTTTTAACAGACATGAGAGCGATTTTACCAGTGCTGGGCTAGAATCGGTGTAGCGAAAAATTCAAGCCGCATACGGCGTGAATTTTGCGCTACCTTTATCTTTTGAAGCGAACTTTGTGTTAAATTACGTAAGACGATTTATTTTTGTGTGTTGATGAAAACAATCACAGTTGCGGCACGGGTGTATCCGCCGTTATTGTTCATTGTAGCGGCAATGACGGGGATTTTTCTTAAGTCGGCTTCTGCGTTGCCGAATGTGCCACCAGGGGTGTTTTTGTAGAAATCAATCAAGTTGGTTATGTTCAAATATAAATAAGGCACACTACCCGATGGGAATGCCTTCCATGTATCGCGGTAGGTAGTGTTGTTTGCCAGCGTATTTTTACCGCTGAGTCCGCTTTCCAACAAATCCTTACTGCTTCCTACAACCATGTATCCATTAACGGTGCCGTATATAAAGAGTTGACCATCCAGCCCCTGGGATGTCACTTCTTGTAGTTGATAGCCGCCTAATGTGACCTGGTTGGTGACGAGTTCCATACCCATTTCTTTAGATGCGGCGCTTAATCCGTTTTTGAACCAATCATTGGCGCCTGCTTCATTGCTTGTGCTGGCAAATAAGGTGGCGCCCAGATCAACTTCGCCAAGCGTGCTAAACGGTCCGTCATTGGATGGACCAACGGCAAGCGCGTACTCTCCACCAAGCAGTTCCAATAATTTGGTAATGCTAACGCCGTATTGCTTTTCAAAAAGATCAAAGGCTTCCTGTACATCTTGGGTGTACATGGGATTATCCTTTTGCGCCAGAGTTGAGGGGCTTTGCGTATTGTTGACATCCAGGAAGAAGAATGTATTTTCAGGCGCGAGGCTATCCGCTTTTGGATTTATGAATTTTGCATTAAGCGATTCCTTTTGAAAATCATTAACCTTGGTTGGGTCATAGGTGGCGGCAATATCGAAGCGCATACCCGCGTCTTCAACCGAGGCGCTTAATGCCAACGCGCTGATGCTGTTGTCTGCAAACTGATTTACCGAGGGAGAGTCGAAATTATTTGAGATGCTGGATAAATAATTTGAAATATTATCTCCATTAACATAAATGGTTGTCATGCTATTCTTGGGCAGCGCCGCCAGCGCGTCTTTGTATTTGCTGGAATTGGCAAGCGAGTCGCTTGATTTGAGGTTGATGGATTGAATAACAGCATCTTCAGAATTGGAAAGATAGACAAGACCTCCGGAACGCGCAACGACCATGTCGTTGCGTGGCTGGTATTCGGATTTATAGACATAGAGCGTAACGCCGTCAACTTCCTTCTTTTCAAACTTTATAGTGCGAGCGTTTTCGAGAGCGGCTACAAATTTAGGAAGGAAATCATCTGTAAGTTTTTTGTTGCGCGTTTCCATGATGAACATGGCTTTAACATCGCCGCTATTGACATCCCCTTCGGTGATTGCGAAACCGCCATGTTGTCCCATCCACGGCACCACCTCATCTTTGAAGGATAAATTCAGTTCGTCCCGCATCGCCTCGTCCAATGCGTCTGCGAGCGGACGTTTTTCAACATCGGCAATCCCTTGAAAAATGGGCACGATCTCATTGAATTTTTCAGACTGCGATTGCAGGAAATCAACGTTCATGTAAACCAGCGAACTGTTTGGAACGACTGCGGCAATTGGGTCTTTACTGCCAAAGAAATACATCCAGCCGAATATACCCAGCGCAATCACTACGCAGAGCGCAATCAGAGCCAAACATCCGCACCCAATGTACCAAACGGTTTTTGAAACCTTGGGCGACTTTTTCTCTGACGGCTGTAACGGGTCTGCCTGTTGAAACGTTTCATTATTCATATTCATTTTTCACCTCGACTGTTTGATTGTGAGTTTTCAAAAACAACACTGGTATAAGCGCCAGCACGGCGATCCC
>JAIFKY010000234.1 GCA_020049345.1 Anaerolinea sp. | reverse complement strand
TTAATAACTTCACCACGAAGTCACCAAGACACAAAGCCACAAAGTTTTTCCCTTCGAGTCTTTGAGACTTCGTGCCTTTGTGGTCAAAAAGAAGGCTCTAAGTTTTGCTTTCTCTACCGTACAAAACTTTTTTTGGACGCTGAAAAACGCTGATTTCCGCTGACAAAAAGAAAAAATCTGCGTTTTCTGCGTTCATCAGCGTCCCAATTCTTAAAGTGTACGGTAGAAAAGTTTTGCTGCCAATTTAAAAACATGTCAATATGCTTGCCAAATCCGATTGCCGTTGGTATACTGCCAACCATTATGAATTTGGTCTTCGCGCATAACCACCATGCCCACCATCACATTCCCTTGCAAGACTGGGAGATTCTTTGCGCGTACCTGAACTAGATACAACAGGATAGTGTGCTTTGTTTCATCAGCCCCGGTCACATTGATCGGGGTTTTTTGTTAGTTCATCATTTCACTTCAAGGATTGTTCATGTTCTCACAACAAAATGTACGACTCTCGCTTCCATCCAAAGGCCGCCTCGAAACGGGCGCGCTGGAGTTTCTTGCTGATGCTGGTTTGCAAGTTTTCAAGCCTAACCCGCGCCAATATCTGGCAGACTTACCCGCCCTGCCGGAATTAAAGATCATTTTTCAACGCCCCGGCGATATTGTCGTCAGCGTTAAGCAGGGGAGCATTGACTTTGGCATCACCGGACGCGATATGCTGGAAGAAAAAGACGGCGCTGACGGCGATATTATCATCCTGCATGACGCGCTTGGTTTTGGTAGTTGCGCGTTAACCCTGGCAGTTCCCGAAACCTGGAAAAACGTAACCGATGTTGCCTCACTCAAAGAGTTTGCCGCTGAATTGGGACACCCGTTGCGTGTAGCGACAAAGTTCCCGTTTCTGACTGAGCGTTTTCTCAATCAACACAATATTGCCCATTCGTTGATTTCCGCCGAAGGCACGCTTGAAAGCGCTCCCACCATTGGTTATGCCGACATGATCTCAGACCTCGTTTCTTCAGGTCAAACCTTGTTGGATAACCGTCTGCGCCCGCTGACTGACGGCGTCATCCAGAAATCGCAAGCCGTCTTAATTGCAAACCGCAACGCCTTACAAACTCACCCCGAAGTTTTGGAAATGGCGCGGCGTTTGCTTGAATACATCGAAGCCCACATGCGCGCCAAGGATAACTTGCTGGTCATTGCCAACATGCGCGGAGAAAGCCCCGAAGCAATTGCAAAAAAAATATTTACTCAAACCAATGTCGGGGGCTTGCAAGGACCAACCATCAGCCCAATTGGTGTGCGCGAAGGTTCGCCCAATTGGTACGCGGTGACCGTTGTCGTGCGGCGTGATCATCTGCCCCAGGCAATTTCTGAACTGCGGCTAATTGGCGGCAGCGGCATTATTGTTTCACCCATCACCTATATTTTTGAAGAAGAGCCGCCGCGTTACAAAGCCATGCTTGGAGCATTGGGTTTGGGATAGGAGACCCTTGACGATGCCTTTTTCTACCCCTGAACTTGATTCTGTTTCAGTTGGTTTAATCTACCGAACGAGGAGCCGCTCATGAAAATTCGTCAGCATTTGGAATCGCTCCCTCCTTACGCGCCGATTGAGCCGTTTGAAGTCCTCTCCGCCCGTCTGGGACGTGAGCCGTCGCAGATTGTCAAACTGGACGCCAACGAAAATCCATACGGAATTTTGCCCGCTGTGCGCAAGGCATTGGCTGAGATGGACTTCCCGCATATTTACCCTGACCCTGAAAGCCGCGCCTTGCGAAAATCGCTTGCAAACTTTACGCAAGTCCCCGAAGAATATCTGCTGGCTGGTTCAGGCGCAGACGAGTTGCTGGATTTGTTGATGCGAGTCTTTCTTGAACCAAACGATTGCATCCTTTCCTGTCCGCCGACTTTTGGCATGTATTCCTTTGACGCGGAACTCAATGCCGCGCGCTGTATCGAGGTTCCGCGCCGCGCAGATTTTTCGCTGGACATGGATACCATCCGCAAGGCAGTCGAAACCTATCAGCCGAAACTCTTTTTTATTACATCGCCCAATAATCCAGACGGTTCAGTCCTTGACGCCAAATTGATTGACGAATTATTGGAACTGCCAACTTTGATTGTTTTAGATGAAGCCTACATTGAATTTGCAGGTGAAAATTTGGGCGCAAGTTTGAGCCGAATTTGTGAAGTGCCTGCACGGGAAAATTTGGTGGTTCTGCGAACCTTCAGCAAATGGGCGGGTTTGGCAGGTCTGCGAATTGGGTATGGCGCGTTTCCGCTCTGGCTCATGCCGGTTTTGTGGAAGTCCAAACAGCCATACAATGTCAACGTTGCGGCGAGTGTTGCGGCGCAGGTTTCATTGGAACATACTGACGAACTCGAAAAAGTCGTTGAAATTTTGAAAGCCGAGCGGACAAGATTATTGGCTGATTTACAGAAGATTCCATATTTAAAACCATACCCCACACAATCCAATTTTATTTTATGTCAGGTGATTGGACGCGACGCCGCCGAACTCAAAGCACAATTGGCGCAACAGCACGGAGTCTTTATCCGCTACTTTAATAAGACAGGCCTGCGCGACCACATCCGTATCAGCGTGGGCAGACCACAGGATACCGATGTGTTGTTGCGGGCGTTGAAGGAGTTGTAGGTCACGCTTGAAGCGTGCCGCACTTCGACGGTGAAATTGTCACGTTGAAAACGTGACCTACATTTGGAGAAACCATGCGAACCGCAGAAATATCACGACAAACAAACGAAACGCAAATTGAAATTAAATTGGATTTGGACGGCACAGGTAAACATGAGATTTCCACCGGCGTCGGATTCCTCGACCACATGCTGACACACCTGGCTGTGCATGGATTGTTTGACCTGACAGTGCAGGCAAAAGGTGACTTGCACATTGACGTCCATCATACAGTCGAGGATGTGGCTCTGGCGTTGGGTCAAGCCTTTGACAAGGCGCTCGGTGATCGCAAGGGAATTTTCCGCATGGGCGATAGTTTCGCGCCGATGGATGAAACGCTGGCGCATGTGGCAATGGATTTGTCGGGGCGTCCGTATGCCGTCATTCAAGCAGATTGGCATTCGCCGTATGTTGGCAATATTCCGACCACATTGTTTCCGCATTTCTTCGAGTCCTTTGCGGTGACGGCGCGTTGTAATTTACATGCCCGCGTTTTGTACGGGCGCGATGATCATCATCAAGCCGAGGCGTTGTTCAAAGCCTGGGCGCGCGCGTTGGATGCGGCAACTCAATTTGATGCGCGGCGCGGCGGGAGTATTCCGTCTACAAAAGGAAGTTTGTAATTGGCAAGAGGATGTGGAATGATTATGGATTTGCAAAAGAATTTCGCCAACCCCCGAAGGGGTGTCACGAATTGAAATTGCATGGAAAAGGAATTGAAATGAAAGAAATTATTTTAATTGATGCTGGCACGGGAAATTTACGCTCGGTGCAGAAGGCATTGGAAAATGTTGGCGCAAGCGTGACGCGCACAGATGACCCGGAAAAAATTTTAACCGCCGAACAAATTGTGTTGCCTGGCGTGGGAGCATTTGGCGATTTTATGGCGGGCTTGCGCGCGCGCAAATTAGAGGCTGTGATAAAAGAGGTCGTGGCGCGCGGCGTTCCCTTGCTTGGAATTTGCGTGGGGATGCAAGCCTTGTTTGACGTTGGCGAGGAAATGGGCGAACACGCGGGTCTGGGTCTCTTGCGCGGGCGGGTATTGCGCTTTGCGGAAAATCTTTCAGTGAAGATTCCGCACACGGGTTGGAATCAACTTGAAGCCGCGAAAGATGCGCTGCTCTTTAATCAGGTAACTGATGGGGCGTATGTCTATTTCAATCACTCGTATTACTGTCTGCCCGGGAATTCATCGGATGTGATTGCGACAACAAATTACGGTTTGCAATATGCGTGTGCGGTGCAACGTGATAATATTTTGGGTGTGCAATTTCATCCTGAAAAAAGTCAGGCAGTGGGTTTGCAAATCCTAAAAAATTTTGTGGAGGCAAAATGAATATTTATCCTGCAATTGATTTACGTGGCGGCAAGGTGGTGCGTTTGAAGGAAGGCGACCCTGCGCGCATGACGGCATATAGCGACGATGCTGCTGAGACAGCAAGACGTTGGCTGGAGTTGGGCGCGAAGTGGCTGCATGTGGTCAACCTTGACGGCGCGTTTGGCGAAGGCGATACCGCGAATCAACAGGCGCTTCTTTCAATTTTGAAAGTGTCAAGTGAGTTTGGCGCCGATGTACAGTTTGGCGGCGGGCTGCGCTCTTTGGATTCGGCGTCTAAGGCTTTGAGTTGGGGCGTCAGCCGCGTTGTGTTTGGCACGATTGCTGTTGAACAGTCGAGCGTGGTTGAGAACACCTTGAAAAGATTCGGCGCCGAAAAAATTGCCGCCGGAATTGATGCGCGCGATGGAATGGTGCGCGTGCGCGGATGGCAGTCAGACGGCGGGGTGTCTGCCGAAGACCTCGCGCTTCACATGCGAGTTCTGGGATTAAGCACGGTCATCTTTACCGATGTCAGCCGTGATGGAATGGGGCATGGTTTGAATATTCCCGCAACGCGCGCGCTGGCTGATGTGAGCGGCATGGCTGTGATCGCTTCGGGCGGCGTGCATACGATTGCCGATGTGATTGCGGCGCGGGATGCTGGCTTGGCGGGCGTAATCATTGGGCGCGCATTGTATGATGGGACGATTGAGTTGGGAAGTGCGTTGCAAGTCTAAAGTCAAAAGTCTAAGGTCGAATGTCGGAACCCAAGACCTTTGACTTTTGACTCTGAATTACTTGGAGGATTATGTTGGCAAAACGAATTATCCCTTGTCTCGACATCAAAGATGGGCGCGTGGTGAAGGGGGTAAATTTTGTGAACCTGCGTGATGCGGGTGACCCTGTAGAGCAGGCGCGGCTTTATGACGAGCAAGGCGCAGATGAACTTGTTTTTCTCGATATTTCTGCGACACACGAAGGACGCAAAACCACCTTGGAGTTGGTCAGCCGCGTGGCTGAGACGGTTTTTATGCCGCTGGCAGTTGGCGGCGGCATCCGAGAGGTGGAAGATATGCGTAACCTGTTGCTCGCTGGCGCGGACAAGGTCAGCGTCAATTCAGCGGCGGTCAAACGCCCTGAGTTATTGTCTGAAGGTGCAATGCGATTTGGGGCGCAGTGCATTGTGCTGGCAATTGATGCGCGAAAAAAAGGCTCCAGTTGGGAAGTCTACGTCAACGGTGGGCGCACCCCGACAGGCATTGACGCAATCGAATGGGCGGTGCGCGCTGTGAAATTAGGCGCGGGCGAAATCCTGCTGACCAGCATGGACTCTGACGGGACGCTGGCTGGCTATGATATTGCGCTGACTCGTTTGATTGCCGAGTCCGTCTCAGTGCCTGTCATCGCTTCGGGCGGCGCGGGGCTTCCATCTCACTTTGCTGAGGTTCTGACAGATGGAAAAGCCGATGCCGCGCTTGCTGCGTCGCTTTTCCATGATGGCAAGTTGCTCATTCCTGATTTGAAACGGGAGTTGCAATTGTTGAATGTTCCTGTAAGGCAAGGATAAAAGATGAACGCTTCGCACGAAATTAAGTACGACGCCAACGGACTCATCCCTGCCATTGTGCAGGATGCAGGCACAAATGAAGTGTTGATGCTGGCATACATGAATGCGGAATCTTTGCGGTTGACCATCGAAACAGGCGAAACATGGTTCTGGTCGCGCAGCCGCCGCGAGTTGTGGCACAAGGGCGCAACGTCGGGGAATGTTCAAACCGTGGTTGAAGTCCGCGTGGATTGCGATGAAGACACATTGTTGATCCGCGTTCAACCAGCGGGACCCGCTTGTCACACAGGAAACCAAACTTGTTTTTATAGAACAATGCAGGTCGAGTTTTAAGCGTGACGATCGTGCAAAGAAATTGTCATGTTGAAAACGTGACCTACGGAGAATCAAAATGAGCGTTCAATGGTTGTTTGAAGTAATTCAATCGCGCAAGGAAAATCCTTCCGAAAAATCCTACACAACGAGTCTTTTCAACGAAGGCTTGCCGAAAATCGCGCAGAAGGTTGGCGAAGAAGGTACAGAAGTTGTTGTTGCGGCGTTGGCACAGGATGATCAACGTCTTATTGAAGAGGTTGCCGATCTAACTTATCACACGCTGGTACTGCTCGCCGCCCGTGGATTAACTCCAGCCGACGTGGTGTCTGAGTTGGAGAAGCGTCATAAATGAAAAAGGTGATTCTGCTTGATATTGACGGAGTCCTTGTTCATCACGGTGGATACCGCGCCGCGTTGCACGCTACGCTGAATCATTTCGCCAGTCTGATGGGGTTGACTCACTTTGATTTTCCCGAGGAAAAACTGGCCGAGTTGGAGAAGCACGGAATTTTCAGCGAATGGGATATGGTTCCGCTGTTGCTGGCTACATTGTGGAATGACATTCTTGCGCATCGTCCCGAACTGTCTCTGCCTGCTGACTTATCTTCTGCAGCGGCAGAGATTGGACGTAACCTCAATGGATATATTCCCCGCGAGTTGATCATTCCTGAGTTTGAATTTATTGCTGGTCAATATCCTGCTGAAGCCGCTTTGCAACATGGATGCTTTCCATTCATCCCAATGGATTTGCGTGTAAATATTTTGAGTCAATCGCGGAATATCAACCTCTCGCAGACGATGCGCTTGTTTCAGCATTATTCACTGGGCAGCCGCGCGTTTAGTGAAACCTATGAACTGCCTGCGGAAGTTGAAACCGAATCCCTTTTGCATACGCATGACCGCTCCAATATCAATGATGAGATTCGCGCCAAGCTGCTTCAGCCCAACATTCATTTGGCCGGATTGACAGCCCGCCCATCAGCCCCGCCGCGCGAAGTGGAGGATTCACATTTTGGGTACGCGCCCGAAGCAGAAATTGCGCTGGAACTGGTTGGGCTTGCAAACATCCCCTTGATTGCTTTTGGCAAACTGGAATATCTCGCCGCCCAACGCGGACTTGATGCGGGGATGCTGATCAAGCCATCTCCCGTTCATGCTTTAGCGGCGACTGCGGCGGCTTTGACGGGTGACGAGTGGGCTGGATTGCAGTCTGCTGGCGATTGGTTTCAAACGGGTGAACTTAAGGGCGTATTTGCAGATCTGCCGCGCGCATTTGAACTGTTCGTCGTAGAAGATACGCTTGGTGGAATTCGTTCCACTCAGGCGGCAGGCGAGGTTTTCCGACAGGCCGGATTTGATGTGACCGTTCGTACAATTGGATTAACATCTGGCAGTGCGTCTAAAGTTGAGGCGTTTTCTCAGGCGGGTATTCCTTTTTTTGAAAATTGGGAATCATTGATTGCTCAAACTGAAATTTAATCTCGTAGACTGTGTGTCTCTAATAGACTGGTTAATAACTTCATCACGAAGTCACCAAATTTTTCCCTTCGAGTCTTTGAGACTTCGTGTCTTGGTGGTCAAAAAGCGGGCCTATTAAACAGTTTCTAAGGTTTTTTACCACTGAGATCACGAAGATCACTGAGAAAAACCTATTAAAAAATCTCTGTGGTCAATGCTCTTTTCTTGTGCAAATTTGGACTTAAAAATGCTCTCTTAACGGGGGGCGTTTTTTATGTGTCGTTTCCCTTGCAGAATAAAATTCACCTTGTTACAACAGGGTATACTTGGCGAAATTCATATTTCAGAAACAACCAAGAGACCCGCTCATGAATTCTGATGACATTGAAAAAATAGAACTTGAATTATTTCTTGAGGCTATACATTATCGCTATGGTTATGATTTTCGGCACTATGCGCGGGCTTCGGTCCGCAGGCGGGTCAGGCATATTCTTGGAAAAACGGGGTGTAAAAATGTCAGCGATTTGATCCCATTGCTTATTCATGATGAGCAGTTTGCCACAAAAGCCATTTACGATTTTTCAATCACCGTCACCGAAATGTTCCGTGATCCTGATTTCTATCGCGCAGTGCGGCAGGGGGTTGTTCCATATCTAAAAACTTTCCCATTTATCAAGATCTGGGTTGCGGGTTGTGCGACCGGCGAGGAAGTGTATTCGCTGGCAATTTTATTGCAGGAAGAGGGGTTGTATAACAGGGCTAAAATCTACGCCACAGACTTCAATGATACAGCGCTCAAAAAAGCCTCAGATGGGATATATCCGCTGAAGGATGTTCAGCAATATACGTCCAATTATCAAAAGTCAGGCGGCGCGTGTTCTTTTTCAGATTATTATCACGCTGAATATAATTCGGCAATTATGGATCAATCGCTTAAGTCCAACATTACTTTTTCCAACCATAACCTTGTTACGGAAGGTTCCTTTAGCGAAGTGCAGGTAATTTTCTGTCGTAATGTGCTTATATATTTTGATCGCAGTTTGCAGAATTGGGTATTCAACACGTTTGCCAACAGCCTTAGCCGCAGCGGATTTCTGTGTCTTGGCACAAAAGAGACATTGGAATTTTCCGCCATCTATGACCAATTCAAAGTGATTGATGCGCAAGAGCGCATTTATCAGAAAAAAATCTGATGCGAATGAAGAATAGATATCAGGCAATTGTGATCGGCGCATCTGCGGGTGGAACAATTGCCCTGCAGAAAATTTTGCCGTTCCTGCCCGCAGAATTTCCCATGCCGGTGATCATTGCGCAACATCTTCACCCGTTGCAGGATGGCGCAGCGATTATCCATTACAACGGAGGAGGTGCGCTTATCGTCAAAGATGCAGATGAGAAGGAGTCTCTCCATGCGGGGTTTGTTTATTTTGCGCCGCCCAATTATCACTTGTTAATAGAAGATGACCACACCTTCTCCCTTTCAGTGGATGCCAAAGTGCATTACACGCGCCCCTCTGTGGATGTGCTGTTTGAAAGCGCGGCAGATGCCTACGGCACAGGGTTAATTGGAATTATCCTCAGTGGCGCAAATCAGGATGGGGCAGATGGATTATTGCGCATTAAGCAAAAAGGTGGTTTGACTGTTGTTCAAGACCCGCAGGATGCCGAAGTAAGTTATATGCCCCAAACTGCCATCGAAACTGCCCGCCCTGATCATATTCTGACCGCGGATGAAATTTGTAAGTTTTTGATCGAATTGACTCTACAACGCGTTCCATGAGGTTTGCCATGCAGGACGAAGATAAAACTGTCATTCAAACATTGTATCTTTTTATCATTCTTGCCCTAGTCGGGTCAATATTAATTTTGGTGTCAGCCTTGATGACATCACATGGAGTATTTAATACTTTTGCTCTTTCAGGGTTGGTGGGCGTTATTACATGTCTGATTGTTTTATTGCTGTTAAACGCCAAATATTTTTCCCTGCCGCGCGTTATTCTTCCTTCGGCTGTTTATCTTCTCGCTACCTATTTGATTTTTACAGGCGCAACAGTGGGTGTTCGGGATGATGCCGTATTGCTTTACTCATTGGTGGTGGCGATGGCGGGCTTGTTGTTGGGAAAGAAGGGCGTTGTCGTGTTTGGAGTTTTATCTGTAACTGTGGTTGTAGGTTCAGTCTATGCGGAAGTGAATGGTTTTCTTGTAAACCATATCACAGAGAAAACGACCACCTATAACACGCTTGTTAATGCGGGGGTTATTTATAGTTTGACATTTGGCATGATGTATATTTTGGTCAACATTCTTACGACCAACCTTGTGAAGATGCGCTTAAGTCAGCGGGAATTGACACATGCCAACCAGGAATTGCTGACCGTTCGCGAATCACTGGAACAACAGGTGACAGAGCGAACTCGCGCCGCAGAGATTGCCCGTATTGAGGCTGAACTTGCGCGTCATGAGGCTGAAGCGCAGGTATGGCTCACACGCGGACAGGCTCAACTCGCCGAGCAGATGCGCGGAGATTTGGATGTGCGCACATTGGCGAACAATATCACCAGTCATTTGAGTCAATATATTGGGGCGCATGCTGGCGCATTGTTTGTCGTTTCAGGTGATTTGTTAATATTGACGGGGCGCTATGCATACGTGGAACACGCGGGACAAAAGGCTGAGTTCCATTTCGGAGAGAATTTGATCGGGGAAGTGGCAAAGGCGAAACAAATGATTCTTGTGAAGGATATCCCCGCAGACGCTCCAGTAATTTCTTCCGCATTGGGAGAGACATTGCCGCGCCAGATTTTGATCGTCCCGCTTGAATCGAATGATCAGGTTTTTGGG
Organism: Anaerolinea sp.; assembly: GCA_020049345.1. Lineage (GTDB taxonomy): Bacteria > Chloroflexota > Anaerolineae > Anaerolineales > Villigracilaceae > Villigracilis. The sequence continues at coordinate 20,739 of JAIFKY010000234.1, read as the reverse complement.
GTGCTTGAGTTTGCAACTTTGACGCAATTTATGCCTGAGCATGTAACCCTGTTGAAGCGCGTTTCTGAAAGCGTGGCAACTGCGCTGCGAACCGTGCAAACCCGCGTGGTAATGAGCCAACTGCTGGCGCAATCCCAAACACGGGCAGAGGAGTTGAGCGCGGATAAATTAGAAACTTAGAAGTGAAACGCCTGCTTTTTGACCACAAAGGCACGAAGTCACCAAGACTCGAAGGGAAAACTTTGTGACTTCGTGGTGAAGTTATTATGCGCTCTGTGGTGAAATTTTTTTTTTCGGTTTGTTCGAGTTGGGCGTTACATGTTGCAAGTCTGAATTTTGCCAGTGGAATGAGCGGATAACGTCAGGAAAATATAAAAGGAATGAACTAATGAAAAACTGGTTCTTAAATTTACCTGAAGGAATAGACAAACGGGCGCGCAATGCTTATCGAGTTGCGACCATATTGCTGGTCATACTGGTTGTGTTTGATATTTTCTCCATCATCAATTACCTTGGCAGTCAAACCCTCCAGTTACTGTTGGCGATGATTTTGTCGTATGCAGCAACGATTGCGGTGCTTATTTGCGCATGGTTGATCCGCCAGAGTCGGGCAAACACTGCTGTATGGGGTTTGATCCTGACCACTTTGTTTGCACTTTTATTATCCCAGTTGCTGGGCAGCGGGCTGGGGATCGTTTACGCAATCACAGCCATTATATTAACCGCAGTGATTGCAGGGCAGGGATTGGAGTCGCGCCAAATTGTGCTGGCAGATATCTGCGGTGTTGTCTTCGGCATCGCCATCTTTTCACTTGATTTTCTTAATCCGTCAAGCGGCTCTGCCAAATTAAATATAGGTATTACATTTGTTATTCTATTTATTCTCCTGGTGGCGCTGGCATTTGTGATCGCTAGCCAATTTAGAGATTACACTATTCGAGTGAAACTCATCATCCTGTTTCTTGTGGTGAGCATTATTCCCTTGATTATCATTACAGCGCGTGATACTTCTCAAACACAACAGGTGCTTACAGATGGGGCTGAAATTTCGCTGAAATCAAGCGCCGAACAAACCGCAAACAGCCTGGATGCCTTCATCCAGATAACATTAGACTCGATTGCTGTTGAAGCGCAATTTATTGATTTCACAACCTATCTAACCTTATCCCCATCTTCCCCGCCAATTGTGCAGGCGCGCGCCCTTGACCTCCTTAATAAACTAAGAGATAAAAGCAATCGTTATATTATTTCCTATGCGGTTGTAGACATTAAAGGTATTGTTCTGCTGGACACCATGGGAGTTAATATTCAAAATAGTGAGGCAGAAGAGTCCTATTTTCCACAGGTTAAATTTAATAACAAGCCAATTGTTTCAGTAGTCACCTATATGGAAGACAAAACGCCCAGCATAACTTTTGCAAGCAAGATCGTAAATATTAATGGTGACAATCTTGGATTTTTGCGGGTGAAATATAATTCGGCCGTTTTACAGGATTTGATTACCAAAAGTGTGGGAACATCCACAGACGCATCAATTTTACTTTTAGACCCGCTCCATATTCGCATGGCGGATAGCCGAAACCCCGGGTTGATCCAAAAATCTATCGTGCCGCTTGAACCGATTGATTATTTACTCGCCGTGGATTCCCGCCGTTTTCTGGATATTCCCCGTGAAGAACAAGCCACAAATTATCAGGATTTTGAATTAGCGCTTGATAATGTGATGAGTCAACCTTTTTTTAGGGCAGATATCACTCCAGATACAGCCGGAGATGACACCATTGCAGCGGCATTCCTGAAAACTCAGCCATGGACAGTTACCTACAGCCGCCCAACATCCAACTTCCTTGCTGATGTTCAAAGGCAAATCCGCATAAATATTATTTTTGTGATCATCACATCAATTATCATATTGATTGCCTCCACGTTCAGCGCCAGATCACTGACAACTCCAATTACAGCGTTGGCTAAAATTGCAGACTTGATTGCGCAGGGAGACTTAAGTGCGCGCGCGCAAGTTCAAAGCAGGGACGAAATTGGAACGCTGGCTGGTTCGTTTAACCTTATGACCAGCCAACTTCAGGAAACGCTTAACAACCTGGAACAACGCGTGGCAGAGCGGTCTGCTATTGCAGAAAGCGCGCGGGCGGAATCTGAATTGGCACGCGCAGAATCTGAATCGGCGCGCAAGGACCTCGAAGCGCAGGTTTGGCTGGCAACGGGACAAACTCAACTGGCTGACGCAATGCGCGGCGAACAAAATATTCCGGATTTGGCAGATAATATTATTTCCCAACTATGCAGGTACGCAGACGCGCAAGCAGGCGCATTGTTCCTGTTGAATGAAAAGACGCTGACCCTTGCCGGAGCGTATGCTTTTTCAGATCGTTCAGGCTTTAGTGGAAATTTTCAACTTGGTGAAGGTATTGTGGGACAAGCCGCAATGGATGGAGAGGTGTTTTATTTGGAGGATATCCCGTCTGACGCATTGGTTATCTCCACTGGCTTGGTGGAAGTAAAGCCGCGCCAGATGATTGCGGCTCCTTTTTTTGCAAATGGGCAGGTGGTCGGCGTGCTCGAACTGGCGACGCTTTCTGTATTTAGACAACATCATTTTGAATTATTGCAGCGTATATCTGAAGGCATTGGCATCGCATTCCGTACCGCACAAACGCGCCAGCGCCTTGCAGACTTATTGATGGAATCTCAACAACAGGCGGAAGAATTGCTCGCGCAGGAAGAGGAATTGCGCGCCGCCAACGAAGAATTACACGCGCAGGCTGAAAATTTTAGAACGAACCGCGATCTGAGAGCGCAGAAATAAAAGAAGAGGCGGCATTATGGAAACCATTAAACAATTTTTAGCCCCCCCTGTTTTTGAAGGCGATGAAGAAAAGACCAGCCTTGCAAAGACCATGAACGGAATCTTATGGCTTTTTATGGCGGCTTGGGCGTTGGGCGCCATTTCTGTCCCATTTGCCGAGAAGGGCATTCGGTTACAAGCCCTGGCAACCGTCATTGTATTATCAATGTTGGGTGCGGTGGGCTTGGCTGCCTTACGCCGTGGACAGGTTCGAGGCATTGCCCGCTTCTTTGCTTTTGCACTCTGGGCATCCTCGACCACGGTCGTGGTTTTGATGGGCGGCGTGGAAAGCCCCGACACAGGCAGTTTTATCTTATCCGTGGTATTTGCCGGACTGTTTTTGGGAATTAACTGGGCTTATGCTTATACGGCGCTAAGCGTTGCTTCCGTGCTGATAATTTACTTTCTGGGGATATATAACCTGCTGCCGCCTGTTGTGCTGCCCACCAACAGCGTATCAGGTCTGGTGATTGGCGTCTTGAATGTCGTCATGGCCACAACGTTGATCAGAATTCTCTTTCGCAATTTACAAGAGGCAATGGGCAGTCTGCGCGAAAAACAGGAAGAACTTACCGCGCGTAATAATGACCTAAATAAATTAATGATCAACGCCAGCGAAAACGCCGAAGCAGCCCGCGCCGATGCAGACGAAGCGCAAGCCGCATTGCGCGCCCAACTGGACGAGACAAATGCCATTGCAAGTATTTCTGAATCCATGCGCGGCGAACAGGATTTGGTCTCACTTTCGCAGGAAGTGCTGCGCCAATTGTGCGAATCGCTTGGCGCAGCGATGGGCGCGATATTTGTGCGCGAAGGCGATATGCTGCGGCTTACGGGAAGTTATGCCTACATGCGCCGAAAAAATATTTCCAATAAATTTTATTTTGGCGAGGGATTGGTTGGACAAGCCGCACTGGAAAAGCAGATCATCCTCATTGCCAACGCGCCACAGGATTATGTCAGTCTGGCAGGGGGAATGATGGAATTTGCGCCGCATGTCATCATGGCTGTTCCGTTTATGCGGAATGGGGATGTGATCGGCGTGATTGAACTTGCGTCTTTGAATGAATTTACTGTGGGGCAACTCGCCCTGCTTAATAAGGCGCTTGAAAACATAGCCATTGCCTTCAGCACCGCCCAGGCGCGCGCGCAGATCAACACCCTGCTTGAACAGACACAATTGCAGGCGCAGGAATTACGCGTGCGCGAAGAAGAGTTGAAATCAATCAATGAAGAGTTGCAAGCGCAGGCTGAAAACCTGCGCGCCTCGCAAGAGCGCTTGCGCCGCCAACAGACGGAACTCGAATCAGCCAATGCCGAATTGGAGGAGCGCGCCAGCACTTTGCAGCAACAGCGAACGATTCTCGACCTGCAAAATAAGGAACTCACTGACGCGCAAAACGCGCTGCAACGCAAGGCGGAAGAACTCACCATTGCCAATAAATATAAATCTGAGTTTCTTGCCAACATGAGTCACGAGTTACGCACGCCTTTGAATAGTTTGCTAATTCTGTCGCGTATGCTTGCCAATAACGATGAAGGCAACCTAAATCCCGATCAAATTGAATCGGCGCAAATTATTTTCAACAGCGGCAACGACCTGCTTAACCTTATTAACGAAATTCTTGATCTTTCCAAGGTGGAGGCTGGGCGCATGACCTTCCACTTTGCGGCAATGGAACTTGAGAATTTTATAAATAATATGCGCTCAGTCTTTGACCATGTGGCGCAGGAAAAAAATCTTAATTTTGAAATTTCCATCGCCGCCGGCTTGCCTGCCAGCATCGAAACCGATCAACAACGTGTTGAACAAATTGTTAAGAATTTGCTTTCCAATGCCTTCAAATTTACATCCGAAGGCAGTGTGAAAATTAATATCGAACCTGCCGATCAAATGCTTGCCATTCGTGTCAGCGATTCAGGCATTGGCATGACGCCTGAACAGCAGAAACTTGTCTTTGAAGCCTTCCAACAAGCCGATGGTTCCACCAGCCGCAAATATGGCGGCACAGGGCTGGGGCTTACTATATCGCGCGAGATGTCTGCCAAACTTGGCGGATGGGTGGATTTGCAGAGCGAGCCTGGACTTGGAAGCACGTTCTCGCTTTTATTGCCTTTGTTTCGACAGGAGAGCGCGTCTGAATCAGCCCCGAGAGTTGATCCCGTTTCGAGTACGCTGATCCAGGCTGGGGCTGAGTCTGAACCGCCACGCAGCCAACTTCCCAAATTGAAGTTTGTCTCCAAATCCAAACAGTTCATGGATGATGATCGTAATCGCATCGAAAAAGGCGATAAGGTTTTGCTCATCATCGAAGATGATCAGAGTTTTGCAAAAGTCGTGCTTGATTATGGTCACAAAAAAGACTTCAAATGCGTGGTGGCTGGTGATGGCGAAAGCGGATTAAGCCTGGCAAAAAATTACCTCCCCGATGCAATTTTATTGGACTTGAAATTACCGGGCATGAGCGGCTGGGAGGTACTTAATGCGCTCAAACAGGATTCCGCGCTGCGGCATATCCCTGTGCATATTCTCTCGGCTTCTGAAGAAACGCTGGATGCTTATAAACGTGGCGCGCTCGGATTTCTCGCAAAACCCGTCAGTCAGGAAGGTTTGGATGGAGTCTTCCAAAAGATCGGCGAGTTTCTCGCGCGTAACATTCGAACATTGTTGATCGTGGAAGATGATTCGGGTTTGCGTTACAGTGTGCGGCAACTGCTCGGCGGAAGCGATGTGAAAATTAGCGAGGCTGAAAGTGGAAATACCGCCATGGACTTGCTTCGCAGTCAACATTACGACTGCATGATCCTCGATTTGAGTTTGCCCGACATGACAGGCTTTGAGTTGCTCAACCGTATTCATCAGGATGATTCGATCAACAAATGTCCTGTAATTGTGTACACCGGAAAGGCATTGAGCGAGGAGGAAAATGCCGAGTTGCTCAAGTATGCCAACAGTGTCATTATCAAGGGTGTCAAATCACCTGAGCGGTTGATGGATGAAACTGCGCTTTTCCTGCATCGCGTGGTTGCAGATATGCCGGAAGAAAAACAGGATACCATCCGCCGCCTGCATGATCACGATGCCGTATTTAATGACAAGCATATCCTTGTGGTGGATGACGATATGCGGAACGCTTTTGCGCTCTCGCGTTTATTAAACGACAAGGGACTTAAGATCAGTCTGGCGCGCAGCGGCGCAAAGGCAATTGAAATGCTTGAAGGTGCAACTGATATTGATCTGGTGTTGATGGATATTATGATGCCTGAAATGGACGGTTATGAAACAATGCAACGCATTCGCGCGCAGCAGCGTTTCAAAAACCTGCCCATATTGGCATTGACAGCCAAAGCCATGAAAGGCGATCTTGAAAAGTGCATTGCCGCAGGTGCGAATGATTACCTTTCCAAACCTGTGGATGTGGAGCGATTGTTTTCAATGTTGAGAGTGTGGTTGTATCGTTAATGGTAATTGTGGAGTGAAAACATGAACAAAAATGACAAGGTTGTTTTTATTGCCAAACCCAAAATTCTTATTGTAGATGATTACGCTGAGAATCTTTTTACGTTGACCAGGTTGCTGAAAGAGTTGGACGTGGACGTTTATCAGGCAACTTCGGGCGAAGACGCTTTGGGGTTGACGCTGGAAAATGATTTTTGCGTGGCAATTTTGGATGTTCAAATGCCAAAAATGGATGGCTACGAACTGGCTGAATTACTGCGTGGGAATGAATCCACATCCAAACTGCCGATCATTTTTCTAAGCGCAATGTATTCTGATGAATATCATCACCGTAAGGGCTACGACGCAGGCGCCGTGGATTTTTTGAGCAAGCCATACATTCCTGACATTCTGCTCAGTAAAGTGCGCGTTTTTATCAGGCTGTATGAACAGCGGCTGCAACTCGAATCATGGGGACACTGGCTGGAATTTTTGGTGGCGGAACGCACCGATGAATTATCCCAGTCTTACGACGCCACCTTGTCCGGCTGGGCGATGGCGCTTGAATTGCGCGAACGCGAAACAGCCGGACATAGTCACCGTGTGGTGAAGTTGACCTTGAGTATGGCAAATGAGATCGGCATTTCGCCCGAACAGCAGATACATATTCATCGCGGCGCGTTGCTGCACGATATTGGCAAAATGGGAATCGCCGATTCCATTTTGCTGAAGCCCGCTTCCTTAACTTCTGATGAATGGGATGAAATGCGTCAGCACCCGATCTATGCTTACGAGTTGCTGCGTCAGATAAAATTTCTTGAACCCGCGTTGAATATCCCCTATTCGCATCACGAAAAATGGGACGGCACAGGCTATCCGCGCGGATTGAGCGGCGAGCAGATTCCACTTGAAGCGCGTATTTTCGCCCTTGCCGATGTTTGGGACGCGCTGACATCGGATCGCCCTTATCGTAAATCACTAACGCGCGAAGAGGTTGTCCAGTATATTCGTGAAAACAGCGGCAGCCATTTTGATCCAAGTCTGGCTGAACGATTTATTAAAATGATGGAACGCCGAAGCGGTGATGTGTAAATACCGTGTTGATTAAATCAATTAATGCTAAAATAACGCACCTTGATTGAGGGCACCATGGCTGACAAACCCAAAATTCTGATTGTGGACGATAAACAAGAGAACCTGTTTGCGCTGGATAAGACTCTTCAAAAATTGGACGTGGTGGTCTTACAAGCCAGATCAGGAAATGAAGCGCTTGGGTTAACCCTTGAGCATGAATTTTGCATGGCAATCGTGGATGTGCAAATGCCAGAGATGGATGGCTATGAACTTGTGGAGTTGCTGCGCGGAAACGATGCCACTGCCAGCCTGCCGGTGATCTTCGTCAGCGCGATCTTTTCAGATGAATACCATCACCGCAAGGGATACGATTCGGGCGCGGTGGATTTTATGAGCAAGCCCTTCATTCCTGAGATCATGATCAGCAAGGTGAAGGTTTTTATTGAGTTGTACAACCAACGCATGAAATTGCAGAACGCGGTGGATGAACTTAATCATGCAAACCGCCAGTTGACGCGCCGTACCCGTCAACTGGAAACCAGCAACAAAATTGGACAGCAGGTGACAAGTATTCTTGATTTGAAGCAACTGCTCCCGCAGGTGATCAAGATCATTCAGACACAATTCAACTATACGATGGTGGGTATCTGGCTGGCAGATGAGGCTCGAGAGAATGTCATTCTTGCGGCGAGTACCATGTCGCAAGACCTGGAGGGAACGACAATTCCAATCAGTCATAAAGGGTTGGTCGCTCAAAGTTGCAGTGTTGGCAATGTCTTAATGGAAAACAAGGCTTCCACAAATCCGCTGTTTGTGCCTACGATGGGGATGTCAATTGTTGGCTCTGAACTTGCACTCCCGCTAAAAATTCATAACGAAATACTTGGCGTCCTTGATATTCAAAGCGAACGCCCCCAGGCATTTGTGCCTGAGGACGTATCTGCGCTGGAAAACCTGACGCCACAAATTGTGATTGCCATTCGCAATGCGCGTTCCTACTCAAAGCTTAAATAATTTACAAGGCTGTGGCATACAGGCACTTTAGATATGCCCCTTCGTTGAATCCAATTGGATGATCGAGCGCATGACCCGTGCGCTCGATTTCTTTTAATTGGCGGTGTGATTCTCTGGCGGCTTGATGAAGGGTATCGAAAAAAGTTTCGGCATCTATGCGGCTGGAGCAGGACGCTTGGACTAGAATTCCGCCTGGGCGCAGAACACCCAGCCCAAGGCGGGTCAATTTCCGATAGGCAGATAATCCGGCTGCGATCTGGCTCTGATTTTGGGCAAACATGGGCGGGTCAATGATTACCAGATCAAATAACTGTTTTTGTGTTTCCATGCGGGCAAGCGCGTCAAACGCATCTTCTGCAAGAATTTCATGGGTCGCAGATTTTACTGTGGGGATGTGCTGGTTGTGTGAAAAGTTGTGAAGCGCGGCTTGCAGGGCTGGCGCGCTGATATCCACGCTGATGACTTGCTTTGCTCCGCCGCGCGCGGCGTACACTGAAAACCCGCCGGTGTAGGCAAATACATTTAAGACTGATTTCCCCTTGGATAATTTTTCGATGCGCGCCCGATTTTCACGTTGATCGAGAAAGAAGCCGGTCTTTTGCCCGTGGATTGGATCACACTCAAAGATGATTCCATTTTCTCGAAACAGGATCAAGCCTTCGGGCGGTTGACCCGCGAGGGTCATTCCGTCAGTGAGTCCGTGGAGCAATTCGCTTTGTTTTGTTGCTGAACGACTCAGGCGCAAAATCAGCCGTTCGCAGGGGTTGGTTTGCGCGAGCGCCGCATAAATTTCTTTGAGATGAGGAACCCAGGCGGGGCTGTAAATTTTCAAAACCAGGGTTTCTGCGTACCGATCAATCACCAATCCGGGCAGTCCATCGTTTTCGCCATGAACCAGCCGATAGCCATTTGTTGATTGCTGCGCGAGCGGCTTGCGTAGTTGATTGGCCGCAATTAATTTTGCCTGAAACCAATTCGCATCAATTGTTGCGGGTTGGTTGTGTTGCAAAACGCGCACGCGAATGGAGGAGGTTGGGTCATATAAACCAATGGCAATGAAACGGCGTTTTTTATCGAAGATGACCGCAAGATCACCCGGCGCGCCTGCGTGGCTTTGCTCGGTAATTGCCTGATCGAAAATCCAGGGATGTCCTTGATGTAAAGCGCGTTCGGCGGGCGCGCTGACGCGCAATGCAATGCGTTTGGCGGCCGGGCTGGGAAGTTGAGATAGGAGCGGGTTGGGATTTGTTGTCATGGTAAATTTCTTTATCAAAGTATAACGCTAATTCCTCCGTCATACATTTCGTAAAATTATGTCGTTGCGAGCCGCCGCTCTTGTTCTTAGGCGGCGTGGCAACCTCTTTTTACCAGAAACATTGCATACGACGGGAGGTTGCTTCGCCCTGTCGGGCTCGCAACGACATTTGTGTGGTAGAGAAACGCTAATTTTGATGTGGTTTTGCGTGGGATTTTTTGCCGGCTCTTTTCTTTGGAAATTACTGTACCAATTCATGGACAATCAAATATAATCAGGAAAATTTACAAAACAACCGGAGAAATTATGGGCAAAAAAGTGTTTGTGAGTGGCTGCTTTGATATATTGCATAGCGGGCATGTTGAATTTTTTTACGAAGCCGCGCAATATGGCGATTTATACGTGGCGCTTGGCTCGGATAGGACGATTTTCGAGCTGAAAGGGCGGGCTACCGTAAACAGCGAGCTGGAACGGTTGTTCATGGTCAAGTCGGTATCGTTTGTGAAAGACGCTTTTGTTTCTCGCGGCTCAGGGATTTTGGATTTTGAAGTTGAGTTGCGCGAGATCATGCCGGACTATTTTATTGTCAACGCCGATGGGCACATTCCCGAAAAACGTGATCTGTGCCACAAGTTGGGGATTGAATATATTATTCTGGAACGTAAACCACACCCTGGTTTTGAGGCACGCTCCACAACCCAATTGCGTCAGCGTGACTACCTGCCTTATCGAATTGATCTGGCTGGCGGCTGGCTTGATCAGCCGTTTGTCTCACAACACTACCCGGGACCTGTGATTACAATTTCACTGGAGCCTACGCTGGAATTTAATGAGCGCAGTGGCATGGCGTCCAGTACGCGCCGCCACGCAAAGGAACTTTGGGGTCCAAGACTTCCGCAGGGCGATTACGAAAAAATTGCCAAAACGCTGTTTTGCTACGACAACCCTCCGGGCACCAAGGTTATTTCAGGTTCTCAGGACTCAATTGGCTTGGTATTTCCCGGGCTGGCATACGCAAATTACAACGGCGAATATTGGCCTTCGCATATTGAGCACCGTGTTGATGAACCCCTTTTACACTTTGTAGAAAACTCACTCTACCTTGTTTCACTCGGCCCGCGTTATGGTGATTACAATGTTTTGGAAAATACAACGTTCAACCGCGAAAATGCCAAGGCCTTGGCCGATGCGGCAGAAGGTCACTGGCGCTCCATTCTTGATCAGGATATTTTCCGCTTTGGTCAGACCATGCGCGCGGGGTTTGATGCCCAGTTGGCGATGTTCCCCAATATGATGAACGAGCGCGTAGCGGCGTTGATTGATGAATACCGCGACTCAGCCCTCGGCTGGAAACTTTCTGGCGCGGGCGGCGGCGGATACCTCGTTTTGGTTTCCGAGAGGCCCATTCCCGGCGCGGTGCGTGTGCTGGCACGACGCATATTGGATTAAAATTTAGAGCATTAATCACAGAGAGCACAGAGATTTTTTAATAATTTTTTTCTCGGTGATCTTCGTGATCCCAGTGGTAAAAAGCCTTTAAGAAATAGCCTTCATAAAAAGACACGCAGACTGAAAAAGTCTGCGTGTCTTTTTATTTTCCAATCTCCAATCCCCAATTACTCATACGCCAGTGTATCTCTCACGGTCAACTTCGACGCCCGTCTTGCAGGAAGCGCGCTTGCCAGCGAACCCAGCACGATGGTGAAAACCAACCAGGCGAGGATTCCGCTTGCGCCGTAGACCGCAGGCATGGGCGCGGTCAGGATCGCCATGCCGACGCCGTAGCACAATACGCTTGTGATCGGAATCGAGACGAAGATGCTGATTGCCCAACTGAGAATGCCGATCACCATGCCTTCAACAATTACGATGGTTTGAATATCCAGGTTCGATGCGCCGATGGCGCGCATTACGCCGATCTCACGCGTGCGTTCCAGCACGTTGATGCTCATGGTGCCCATCAAGCCAAGTCCGCCGACGATTGCGATCAAACTTGCCATCAACAGCATAAAGTAGACCAGAATATCGGTTTGCGCTTTTTGATCTTCAATAAATTGCGCGCCCAATTGTGTGGATGTGATCTGCACGCCGCGTTCTTTGAACAACGCCTGCAACTGATCGTTGACTCGTTTTTGTGTTGCATTGTCGTGGCTGGTGGTCAGCACTCGCAGGGAATACACCTGCCCAGGCTGGTTGATCAGGCGGCTGATGTATTCGTAGTTCACATACAACAGCGGCGGATTGATGTTGCCCGTGATGCTGTACGTTCCGATAATATGCCATTGCGATTCTTTGCCGTTCGCTTCAATTGTCAGCCAGTCGCCAACTTTGAGATCAGGGAAGATGTTCAGTAGGTGATTGCCGATCACAATTGCGTTCTCGTCGCCTTCTGTCAACCAGCGGCCTGATGTAATGATCGGGTCGATCAATGTGGAGTTGGACGGCGGCGCCACAAACAGAATTTGCGTGCCCGCTTCATCATCTCCCATTTTGAGCGTGCCGGGGTATTCGAGCCAGCCTTCCACGCTATCAACGCCGGGGATGCTCTCTGCCATTGCCGAGACTTTGTCAAAGCGGTAGGAACGCCCAAAACTGAGGTTAATATCCGCGAGGAAATATCCCTGAATATCTTTAATTGTCTTATCCAACGATCCCCATAAATTGTAAACGCCAATGAACACCGCGCCGCCCAGCACCAAAGTGAAAAGAGTCAAAAACAGGCGCGTTTTACGACGGAATGTGTTTCGCAATGAAATTCGAATCGGGCGCGAAATGAATACCGAGTTTTTATTGACCGAGTCCATTTTGGGCTTGGCATTGCCGCCCAGACCGTAATCGCTTAATGCCTCACGCACGGTCACACGCACGCTGTTATAAATTGGGAAGATTGCGGCGAACAAAGGCACAACCACTGCCACAAGCGTCTGCTGAATAATTGTAGATTTGTACCCAACATACGGCGTGGCGTAAAAATTCAACCATTCTGCCATGCCGCCGCCGATGTTTTGCGCCGCCGCATTTGCCAGCGGAATGGCAATTAATAATGCGCCCAATCCAAACCCCAGGATTAACACAACGTACATGCCGGCAATTTGGAGCGTGCCGCCGCCGATGGCTTTCATGATTCCGATCTGGCGTGTCTGCTGCGTCATCAAAGCGGTGATGGTGTTGATGATCAGAAATCCGCTTAATAAAACGGTCAAATATCCAAGTATGCTCAACACCACAAAAATACCTTGCGTAATACTCCATGCAAAGTGGTGTCCGGGTTGGTACACATTTACAAAATTAATGGTTGCACCCGCGCGTTCCATGCGGTCTGCAACGGCTTGCGCCACCGCTGTCACATGCTCGGCGTCGGTTGGGTTTTCTGCGATACTGACGGAAAGCATATTGTTGGTGCGGTCGCCGCCCAGCCATTCCAAAGTTTCCGGGGTTGTGTACGCAAAAACGATCTTCGCCATGTTATACGGAAAGCCCGTCACCACATGGGCGTAGCCCGCCAGTTTTACATCGCGTCGTTTCCCGTTATCCAACTCAATCACCATCGTGTCGCCAGGTTTATATCCAAGCGACAACGCGCTCGCATCAAAGATCGTTTCCTTGCTTCCGTAAACAGGAATGGAAGTTTCACCTGCGGCGGGTTTCAACAAATTCAAAGTCAGATCATTTGGATTTTCCAACGCCGTAAATTGAATATCAACGTACGTTCCATCGGTGTGTAAAATACGCGCGCTCAATGTGCTCACGCCTTCCACCGCATTCACGCCAGGTACACTACGCGCCATCTTAATCATGTCATCATTCAGCGGGTACGCATAAACCTCCGCCTCAGATGGACTTGCAGAAAGATAGTCGCTGTCCATACTTTCGTTCATGTATAAGCCGAGGTTGCTGTTGAAGCCAACAGCAAACGCGCCCACCGCAATCGTAATGATGATTAGGAAGGTACGCCCGCGATTGCTCCAAAAATCAGCCAATACTTTTTTCCAGCGCGAACTCATTGCGATCCCCCCCGACGGGCTTGATTCTCGTCCTCGTGTTTATCTGCCATCTGATGTAACGCTTCGCGCGTCGCCTCAGACTGATTCAGCAATTCGTTGAGTTGATCGTACCCGAGGACAAGCGTTTCCACAGAGGTGTTCTCCGAAGCGCGAACCGATGCGCGTCGCTTGCGTCCATGAAAAAATGCGATCTCGCCGAAAAATTTTCCAGGTCCCAGTTGCAGGGCAATCACATCCGATTGATCAGGACGCGGCAGAACTACATCCACTGTCCCCTTGGATACGATATGAAATGTATCCGCATTGGAGCCTTCGGAAAAGATCAACGCGCCCGCTTCGTAATGCTGTAAATTTGCGTTTCGGGTTGCCCAAAGCATTTGATCTTGTGAAAGGGTGGGCATGGCTTTTGCCACATACTCGTTGACAATTTCACCGTCTGCGATGAGCGCGGTGCGGTGCGCGCGTTTTGCTAAAGCGCTGTCGTGCGTGACGATGATGATGGTTTTGCCTTTTGCCACGAGATCATTGAACAATGTAAACACAGACTCAGCCGTTTTTGAATCCAGGTTGCCTGTTGGCTCGTCTGCGATGATGACGGGCGGGTCGTTTGCCAGGGCGCGCGCAATCGCCACACGCTGCTGTTGTCCGCCTGAAAGCGCGGTGGGAAGTTTGTGCGCGTGGTCTGCCAGTTCAACCAATTCCAGCAATTGCATGGCGCGTTCATGCCTCTCGCGCATTGGATAGGTTCGGCAGAAATCCATCGGAAGCATAATGTTTTCAACGACGGAAATCATCGGCAGGAGTTGAAAGAATTGAAATACCACGCCCAGGTTTTTTCCGCGCCAGCGCGCCATTTTATTTTCACTGAGTTTATGCACAGCCGTGTTATTGACCCAGACTTCGCCGTTTGAGGGAATATCAATGCCGGTGATCATGTTCAGCAAAGTGGTCTTGCCGCTGCCCGATTTTCCGATGATGCTGACGAACTCGCCCGCGCCGATCTGCAAGTCCACGCTGTTGAGTGCGTGAAAATCGCCGACTGCGGTTTTGTAATATTTATTTACATCACGCAAGTCAATCATCGGGTGGTCGGCTGCGGTGTCATTTGTTTTTTGAAAGAATGCCATGTTGTTCTCACTTTGCGATTTGGCTAAATTACAAATTACCAATCACCAATCACTAATTACCTGCTTGTCTATTTCACAAAATTTACAACGGCGGTCATACCCCAGCGCATGGCGGCGTCTTTATCGGTGAGCAGAATCGTCACTTCATAAACGATATCGCCTTGATTTTCAGAGTAGTTTTCTCCAATGGAGAGCACATTGCCTTTGAACTCCATGCCGGGAAGCGCGTCAAAGGTTATCGTAGCGGGCTGACCTTCTTTAATGTTGACCACGTCAATTTCGGTTAGGTCGGTGGTTTTGACAATCCATTGTGAATTATCTGCCACAGTGATGACTGGTTCGCCTGAGGCTGCAAACTCGCCGACTTTGAGGTTCAGGTCTGTGATCACGCCAGGGAATGGCGCGCGGACTTCAGCATTTGCCAGCGCGGCACGAGTTCCAGCCGTGTCTGCCGAGAAAGACGGGTCTTGCAGGGCGTCATAATCTCGTTGGGCAAGGATCAGGCGCGAGTTGGCATTTTGCAAGGTTGATTCGAGCTCAAGCCATAGAATGGCTTTGCGGTAATCTGCCCAGGCATCGTCCAGCGCTTTTTTGTAATTTTTGGCTGTGCCTTTTACAACGCCGCTATTCTTTTCGGCTTGGGTTTGTTCGAGGCTTCGGTCGCTCAGGTCTTTGTAGGGTTCAAAATCTGCGCGCGCCTTGTCTAATTTGACCAGCATCGCTTCGACTGCTTCGGAGGGAGTCATGCCGTTAAAATCAGACGGGACATCGAAATTGTCCATCTTGTATTGCGCGTCGCGCACTTCCTGATAAGCAGTGGTCATTTCCTGCGCGGCTTTGGCTTGGGCGCTTTCGAGGGTTTGCCCTTCGTTTGCGTCGAGACGGGCAATCACATCGCCTGCGGCAACTTCACCGCCTTCGGTAAACAGAACTTCACTGACAAGTCCGCTGGCGTTTAAGGCCAGTTCCGTGTAGTGGATCGGCTCAAGTTTCCCTTCGGCGATAATTGTGTCATCCGCGACAACGGTTGGGACGGGAGTGGCTTCTGGGGTTGCCGCCGCAGAACCACATGCGGCAAGAGTCAGGGCAAGGAGGATCAGCGTTAAGAATTTAATGTATTTCATCTTTATTTTCCTTTATGAATGATTCCCCAAGTTGGGGATGATTTCTGGTTTATTTACGATACAACAACATTTTGGTTGCAGGTTTCGATTAGACTTTATCGGTAATTAGGGAAAACGTCCCGAAGGTTGCCATCAGGCGTTCCAATTACTCAAAATAAACCTTCGGGACGATACTTATATGTTATTTCTGATAACGCCTATTCCAATATACGCCAGAGGGGAAAATAAAAGACTGCCCAAGTGGACAGTCTTTTGAACTTTATTTTTCGAGCATCATGCTGGCTTCTTCGTTCAGCCAGCGGCGCCCATCACGTGCGAGCAGGTCGTAGCCTTCGGGTGGTCCCCAACTGCCGGGTCGGTAAACAGCCAAAGGCGGAGTCTGGTGCGTTTCCCAAGTTCGCAAAATGGGGTCCATCAGCGCCCAAGCCGTCTCCACTTCATCGGCGCGGGTAAAGAGAGAGGCGTCACCTTGAATGGCATCCAGCAGGAGTCTTTCATAAGATTCGGGGATGGCGGTTTTTCCAAAGGCTTCGGCGTAATGAAATTCCATGTCTACTGAACGGGTTTCAGATACGGTATCCGGCGCCTTCGCTTCAAAGCGGACATGCAAGCCTTCATCGGGTTGCAGGTAAAGCACAAGCATGTTTGGTTTTGTGGTCTGCATGGGGAACATGGCAAGCGGCGGCTCTTTGAATTGGATAATAATTTGCGATTGCTTCTCGGCGAGATTTTTTCCCGAACGCAAATAGAATGGCACGCCCTTCCAGCGCCAGTTGTTGATGTAGAGCCGCATCGCCGCGTAGGTGGGTGTGGTGGAGTTTGGGTTGACTCCCGCCTCGCTGCGATAGCCTTTGTATTGCGCGCGCACCGTATGCGCTGATACTTGTTCGGGCGTTATGGGTTGTACCGCGCTCAGGACTTTCACTTTCTCATTACGCAGATCACTTGCGCTGAAAGATGCGGATGGCTCCATTGCAACGAGCGTGAGCAATTGCAAAAGATGGTTTTGAAACATGTCGCGTAATACGCCAACGCCGTCATAAAACCCTGCGCGATGCCCAACGCCGACTTTCTCAGCGACTGTAATTTGTACATGATCAATGTAGGTGCGATTCCAGATCGGCTCAAAGATGGTGTTGGCAAAACGTGTGAACAAAATGTTCTGCACGGTTTCCTTGCCGAGATAATGGTCAATGCGGTAGATCTGGTTTTCGTTGAGCGCCTTGTGGACTTGCTTGTTCAACGTGACTGCGGATGCCAGATCGGTGCCGAACGGTTTTTCAAGCACTACGCGCCGCCAGGCGCCGTTCTCGTGCAGTTGACCTGATGCATCAAGATTGTCAATGATGACCGGGAAAACCGTGGGCGGCAGCGCCATGTAGAACATGCGGTTTGCTTCGCCGTCCTCCAACTGGGTCAAATACTCCGCCAGTTTTTTGAAGTCGCTTTCCTCTGTGTATTTACCTGAAATGTAATACAGGCTGGACGCAAAAATATTCCATTCTTCATCTGTGAATGAATAGCCGGCATATTCTTTTATGCCCGTGTGCAAATGTTCGCGGAATTGTTCGTCGGTAAAAGCGGTGCCGCCGAAGCCGACGATCTGAAATTTTTTCGGCGTGCGTCGTTTACGAAATAAATTAAACAGCGAAGGAATTAACTTGCGCTGAGTCAAATCACCTGACGCGCCAAAGATGATGATCGTTGTGGAAAGTCCGTTATAAAGTGAATTATTCATGGTGAGTGGTAATTGATGAGCGGTAATTAGCAATTTGTAATTGAGGATTTCAATCTCCAATTACAAATTACCAAATTACTCTTTACTCTGCCTTTTTCATCGCGTGCCCGCCGAATTGGTTACGCAGGGCGGCTAACATGCGCGCGGGATAATTCTCCTCGTCGCGGCTGGCGAAACGCATTTGAAGCGCAAGGGTGATGATCGGCGCGGGCACATCGAGGTCAATCGATTCGAAGACCGTCCAGCGTCCTTCGCCAGAATCCGCGACCCAGGGCTTGATGTCTGCGAGTTCGGTGTCCTCGTCGAGGGCGTTCGCGGCGAGGTCCAACAGCCACGAGCGGACAACGCTTCCGTTTTGCCAGATGTGCGAAATTTGTGAAAGGTCCAAGCCAAATTCTTTTTTGGCTTTCAAGATGCCAAATCCTTCGGCGAAGGCCTGCATCATGCCGTATTCGATTCCGTTGTGAACCATTTTTACGTAGTGACCTGCGCCATGCGGACCGACACGTCCCCAGCCGGTTTCTTTGCCCGGAGCGAGGGTTTCAAAAATGGGATTCAACTTTTTGGTGATTTCCTCTTTGCCGCCGATCATCAGGCTGTAGCCTTCGGTCAGTCCCCAAATGCCGCCGCTGGTGCCGCAGTCCACAAAATCTATGCCTTTGGCTTCGAGCATTTCCGCGTGCATGATGGTGTCTTTGTAGTTGGAGTTTCCGCCGTCAATGATGATGTCGCCTTTGTTGAGCAAAGCGGCAACTTTTTCAATGGTTTCGGTGGTGGTCTTGCCCGAAGGAACCATGACCCAAACGACCTTTGGCGAGGAAGTTAATTTTCCAACGGCTTCTTCCAAAGAGAATGCGCCTTCTGCGCCAAGTTTGATGGCTGATTCAACCGTCTCTTTTGTGCGGGCATATCCGATCACCCGATGACCTCCGCGCGTCAGGCGCGTGGCCATGTTTAATCCCATTTTTCCCAATCCAACTAATGCTAATTCCATGATGTAATTCTCCTTTTGATATTGTAGGGCGGGTTTGTAACCCGCCGACATTGATTTTCTTCAGACGTGTTTCAAAAGACTTCCTGCTTCTTCGTCAACCAACCAGACCAATTTTCCGTCTTCTGGCGCAATTCGTTGGGCAGGAAGTTCAGCAGGCATATAGTTGTCGCTGAGTACCCTACTTAAAGTTACGGCTTTGGACTTGCCAGTTACCAAAAATATGATATTTCTACTGCTATTTAACACTTTTGGGGTCAAAGTTACTCGGTTGGCGGGTCGGCCTTGATAATTGGCTGTGACCGCTAGCGTGGGAGAATCCACATCCACGGGTGAGTTGGGGAATAAAGATGCCGTGTGTCCGTCGTCGCCCATGCCGAGCAGGGTCAGGTCGAAGCGCGGCCAAGCGAGCGGCGGCTCGGCGAAGACTGTCAGGGTGTGAGCGTAGTCCTTCGAAGCAGAATCAGGCTCCAGTTCAGAAAGGACGCGGTGAATGTTTTCGTCGGGGATGTTTATTTTGTCGAAAAAAACTTTTTTGGTTTGCCCGTAACTATTTCCAGCATCGTCTACGGGTACGCACCTTTCATCGCCCCAGAAAAAATGAACGTTTGACCAATCCACTTTGTTTTGAAATTGCTTGCCCAGTAATTCGTAAAGCCGCATGGGTGTGCTGCCGCCCGAAAGCGCAACAAGAAAACGCCCACGTTTGGCAATGGATTGGTTTGCGGTTTCAGTAAATAAATTTGCCGCGTATTGACTTAGTTCGTGGGTGTCTTTGAAGACTTTTATCATTTGATTTGTGATTGTAACTCACTTGGACTAAAATTCAGCGCATGACCATTGACTTAAAAAAATTAAACACGCATCGTGCCCAGACGTTTCGCCTGCCGCCGCTTAAGCGGCTTTCATCTCCGCCCCAGGCTTTGACCTTTATCAACACGCGCGGCTTCATTTATTTTTGGCCGATCAAAGGCATTGATCTGCCTTCGCTGTGGATAGCCGTTGCTGGCGACAGACCCGTTGCAGATAAACACGATGATCCGGGGCACATCACTTGGGGCTGGAAGGATGGTGCGCTGGATAAGAAGATATGGTATTACGCCAAAATATTACGTGGCAAAGCGACCATGATCTCGCTGGATGTTGCGCCATATTTTTACGCGCTCTCTGAAAATTACGGTTCGCCCGAAGAAGATTATCTGATTGCCTATCACGAAGGGCGTTTGACGCAGGCGGCGAAACAATTGTATGAAACCCTGCTCGATAACGGCGCGTTGAACACATTGGATTTACGCAAGAAAGCGAAACTTGCCAACGCAAAAGATTCGGAATTTAATAAAGCGTTGGAGCAGTTGCAAAAAGATTTCAAGATTTTGCCTGTTGGCGTGGCGCAGGCAGGCTCATGGAATTATTCGCACATCTACGAAATTGTCTCGCGTCATTTCCCCGATCTATCCGAACAGGCGCGCAAGATTACCGAATCACAGGCGCGCGCAAAAATGCTTGAGTTATATTTTGCCTCGGTCGGCGCTGCACAGTTGCGCGATGTTACAAAATTATTTGGCTGGTCAACCGAAATTGCAAATCGCGCAATCAATAAATTGGTTGAACAAAATATTTTGGAAAAGACAACTCATCCGCAACAAACGGGGGAGTGGATTGTGATTTCAGGTGTTTTGTAGGTCAGGTTTTCAGCCTGACAACTCTTGAAAAAATTATGCTTTGGCGGGTTGCAAACCCGCCCTACGTAAAAAAACAGCCCCGCGATTTCTCACGAGGCTGTTTTTTTATTCGTACAAAGGTGTTGGTGAAGCGAACTTCGGCGCTTTTGCTGTGCGCTTGGCTT
Organism: Anaerolinea sp.; assembly: GCA_020049345.1. Classification (GTDB taxonomy): domain Bacteria; phylum Chloroflexota; class Anaerolineae; order Anaerolineales; family Villigracilaceae; genus Villigracilis. The sequence goes on along the minus strand of JAIFKY010000234.1, from coordinate 264 downwards.
GCTCAAAAGCGAGCTTCTCTTTGCGCTGCGCGTCTATCCTGCGCTGAACGTGCGGAGAGAAAAAGCCCGCATAGCGTTTTTGAAGCACAGGCTTCTGCCAGTCATTGCCGCCGACTTGTCCGCGGCAATTTTTGCTTCCACAGCCGCATTGAAATTCATCGTAGGGCATGGTATCGCACATGGCATAGTCGAAGCAAACTTCTTCGCCAACTTTGATGTCTCGCATTGCAACGAGTCCGATCTGACCCGAAAGACCTGCATTCG
>JAIFKY010000006.1 GCA_020049345.1 Anaerolinea sp. | reverse complement strand
TGAAGGACGAATTGCTCGAGAAATTGAATTCGGTTAATGCGGAATATGGAAAACCCTGACATGTTCAAAAAATTATTTTCACGCCCAAAAGAAGCGCATTCGAAAAACGTGATTATCGTTTCTGGTCTGCCGCGTTCCGGTACATCCATGATGATGAAAATGCTTGCCGAGGGCGGCTTGTCTGCGGTCGTGGATTCTCTGCGCCAGGCTGATGAAGATAACCCCAACGGTTATTTTGAAATCGAATCAAGTAAGAGTCTGAAGGATGGCGAAAAAAAATGGCTTTACGACGCGCAAGGCAAAGTCGTAAAAGTGATTTCCTATCTGCTCGAATTCCTGCCGGATGATCTTTCCTATGATATTATTTTTATGGAACGCGAGATCGGCGAAATTCTTGCCTCCCAGCAAAAAATGTTGATGCGCAGAAATGAAACATCCATGCTTTCAGATGTAGAAATGGAAGCGCAGTTTCGTGAACACTTGCGTGCAGTAAAATATTGGACGGCACGTAAACCCAATATGCGTATTTTATTTGTCAAATACAGTGAAATGGTTAACGCACCTGAGACCTTGTGCCAGTCAATTGTAGATTTCCTTGAAATGCCACTTGACCTAAAAGCCATGCAGTCTGTGCCAAGCCAATCGCTGTATCGAAACCGATCATAAATGGAGTTGAAACATGTATAAATTAGTACTCGTCCGTCATGGACAAAGCGCCTGGAATCTTGAAAACCGATTCACAGGTTGGACCGATGTTGACCTCACTGAGTTGGGACGCGCCGAAGCCCGTGAAGCAGGCACATTGCTGCGTGAAGGCGGATATGATTTTGATATCGCCTACACATCTGTCTTGAAGCGCGCCATCAAAACGCTTGGGCTGATTCAAGAGGAAATGGATCTCGAATGGCTGCCGGTGATCCGCGCCTGGCAACTAAACGAGAGACATTATGGTGACTTGCAAGGATTGAACAAAGCCGAGACAGCCGAAAAATTTGGCGAGGCGCAGGTCAAAATCTGGCGTCGCTCTTACGATGTTCCGCCTCCCGCTTTGGAACTGACCGATGAACGCCACCCGAAATTTGATCGCCGCTACGCAGGATTAACACCCGATCAACTGCCAGCCACCGAGTCGCTTAAGATTACTCTTGACCGTGTTCTGCCTTTCTGGCATTCCACGCTCGCGCCTGAAATCAAATCAGGCAAACGCGTGCTGGTTGTGGCACATGGCAATTCGATCCGCGCGATGGTTAAATATCTCGATAATATTTCAGAGGCGGATATTACCGAACTTAATATTCCAACGGGTTTGCCACTCGTGTATGAATTGGACAAAGACCTGAAGCCCATCAAGAATTATTACCTGGGCGACGCCGAAGAAGCCGCAAAGAAAGCCGCTGCGGTGGCAAATCAGGCGAAGGCAAAATAAGTAATAAATAATAAGCAACGAGCAATAGGTATGTAAAACTCCAGCGAATATTTAATCGTTGGAGTTTTACTTTTTACTTCTCTCTTGTTACTTTTTACGTAATACGGATTAAAATCCATTCATGACTCTTTCCCCCGACTTCCTTCACGAATTAAAAAAACATTTTGCAGGCGACTTGCGGTTTGATCCTGCTTCGCGCGCCTTGTACTCCACAGACGCCTCCATGTATCAGATCGAGCCGCTGGGAGTTGGTATTCCTAAAACACAGGATGACTTGCAAGCCGCAGTGGAACTTGCCGCAAAGTACAAAATTCCCATCCTGCCGCGTGGATCTGGCTCTTCGCTTGGCGGACAGGCAATTGGCGAAGCGTTTATTTTGGATTGTTCGCGTCATTTGGATTCCATCCTTGAAATCGATTCCGAGTCTCGAACCGCCGTTGTCGAACCTGGCGTTGTTCTCGCTGATCTAAATCGCGCGGCGGCAAAATTTGGATTGATGTTTGGTCCCGATCCTGCCTCTGCCGAGCGTGCCACCATGGGCGGCGTGATCGGTAATAATGCCACAGGCGCACACTCCATTTTGTATGGCATGACCGCCGATCATTTGATCTCAGCCGATGTGATTTTGGCGGATGCTTCGATTGCAACATGGGAAGAGATTTCAAAGGATGAATTAGGAAGGATGAAGGCAGAAGGCAGAAGGCAAAGTGCATTAATTTCCACAGCGCTGGAAATTCGCGAGAAATATGCTGATGCTATAAAACGAAATTTCCCGAAATCTTGGCGCAACTCCGCAGGATACAGACTGAATTATTTATTGCCTTGGAGTCCGTCAACTCCTTCACGCTGGTATCAAGACGGCGTATACCCTCCAATCTACGACTTTCGACCTTCGACTTTTGACGAGTCCTTCAACCTTGCCCCTTTACTTGCTGGCAGTGAAGGCACGCTCGCTGTCATGCGCCGTGCGAAGATTAACCTTGTTCCAAAACCCAAGCGTACAATTCTTGGAGTCCTTGCCTACAACTCCATCGCGGATGCCTGCGATGATGTGCCGCGTTTGTTGGAATTTCAGCCCAGCGCCGTTGAATTGATTCCGCAAATGATCATTCGACTCGCGCGTGGTGTCCCTGCTTATGCCCGTCAAGTGGGATGGATGGTGGGCGACCCCGCCGCAGTGTTGGTCGTTGAATTTAGCGGTGATCAACCGTCGGCGTTGCGCGAAGCGGTGCGCCGCATTGGCGATCTCATGACCATTGCCGAGACGCCCGAAGAACAATCCCGTGTTTGGAACATCCGAAAAATGGGACTGGGTATTTTAGATTCGCGCCCGCAATCTGCCCGCCCCGCCGCGTTCATCGAAGATTGTGCCGTGCCAGTTGAGCGCCTCGGCGAGTTCGTGCGCGAGGTTGAAAAAATTTTGACAGAGCATCACACGGTCGGCGGAATTTACGCGCACGCTTCGGCTGGGTGTTTGCACATTCGCCCAATTTTGGATTTACAGCAAGGCGAAGGAGTGCGCGCTTTGCGCAGCATCGGCGAGCGAGTTTTGGCGTTGACTTTGGCTTTGGGCGGCTCCATGAGCAGCGAGCATGGCGACGGCATCGTAACGGGAGAGTGGATCGAAAAAACGTACGGCGCAGAAATTACCGAAGCTATGCGTGCTATCAAACGCGCTGCAGATCCTGATAATATTTTGAACCCTGCGAAAATGTTGGATGCTCCGCCGATGGACTCACATTTGCGATATGGCGAAACCTACCGCGCCCAAACATGGATCCCCGCCCTGAGTTTTGATCACACCCGTAGGCTTGCCGGCGCCATCGAGCATTGCAATGGACAGGGTGTTTGCCGCAAAACAACAGGCACGATGTGTCCTTCATTTCAAGCAACGCGCGACGAGGGAAATTCAACACGAGGTCGCGCAAATTTATTGCGGGCATTGATTACGGAACAGGGAATGCGCAACGCGGAATTCACCCAATCAGCCTTCAATGCTCTTGACCTCTGCCTCGCCTGCAAAGGTTGCACTTCTGAATGTCCCAGCGGCGTGGATATGCCGAAGTTGAAATACGAATTCATGAATGAGTATTTCAAAACGCACCGCCGACAACTGCGCGATTATTTGTTTGGTTATTTTCACATTGTCTCAAAATTCCTCTCGCCCGTCGCTCCGCTGGCAAATGCTTTCATGAAGATGGATTGGTCGCGCAAGATTATTGCCCGTGTGACGGGCATTACAGATAAACGACCGTTTCCAGTTTTTGCAGTTCGTAGGTCACGCTTAAAGCGTGACTTGCCTAAGTTGGCTACATCGAAAAAAGTCATCTTTTTATCCGATGTTTTCTCCCGCTACCTCGAACCCGATGTGGAACAAGCCGCCTTTGACATTCTCCGCGCGGCCGGCTACGACCCGTTGATCTTGCCCATGATCGGCGCGGGAACTTCGCTGCTTTCAAAAGGCTTCATTGCCGCCGCGCGAAAGCACGCCGGAAAAGTTTTAGACGCGATCAAAGCCCTTGATCCAGAATCAGTTTTGAGTGTAGTGGGTTGCGAACCTCCAGAAGTGTATTGCCTCAAACATGAATACTCCGCCCTGTTACCAGATCGCCGCGAAGAAATTGAATCCATCAAAAATAGGACTTGGGTCTTGGATGAATTTATTTTGCGCGTAGTCAATACGGGGGTGGGAAATAATAAGTTATTTAAAATAAGTGAACAACCCGCGCGCAGAAAAATAACCTTTCATCCGCATTGCCACCAGCGCGCCGAGGGGCTTTCTGACGATGGTTTGCCGACTGGCTCCGCTGCCACTGTGGAACTGTTGCGTGCCTTCGGCTTTGAGGTGGATGTGATCGATTCAGGATGCTGTGGCATGGCTGGGACATTTGGCTATGATGCCGAACATTATGATCTTTCCATGCAGGTAGGTGAGTTGAAATTGTTGCCGCAGATCAGAAAAATGGGAGTTGAGAATGGCTCATTAGCCTCTTCTGGTTCGGCTTGCCGGTTGCAAATTAAGCAAGGCGCCGGGGTTGAGGCAGAGCATCCGTTGGTGGTGATTGCAAGTTGCTTGAAATTAAAAGAAGGCGTATGACGCGATCTTTGCAAGTCGATTAATTTTTATTCAGAGACTGTTTAATCAGCCCACTTTTTGACCACAAAGACACGAAGTCTCAAAGCCTCGAAGGGAAAAACTTTGTGGCTTTGTGTCTTGGTGACTTCGTGGTGAATTTATTAAACAATCTCTCAGGGGGAGCTGGATTAAAAAGCGTTTTTTTTTGCTATTCAGTTTTTGTCTTCGACAACTTGATTGTTACATCTGTAGGCAGGGCGAGTTTGGCTTCGATTTCCACAGCCTTGATAATTCCCACCGGCACCGGGCAGGCTGCATGTGTGCAGAATTTATGTCCCGCCTCATGTATTTTTGGCATGGCGCGTTTGAAGGAAATTTCCTGGTAGGGATTGACCTCGGTTAATTCAGTTCCCATTTTTTGAATGGCGGCACATTCGCTGGTGATCTGTATTTTACAGACCTTGCCTTCCATTGTTGCTTCAACTCTGGTATTGAATCCGCAGTTGCCTGCAAAAATTTCCGCTGTAGACATGGGTACACTCCTTAATAATTTTGTTTGTGCCAGCGTTTATCCATTTAAAGCATACGCCGCAATTGAAAAGGCATTCGCTACGTTGAACGAGCGCTTTCGTCCGTACATGGGGATATAAAAAATGTGATCTGCCAGATCAAGCAATTCCGGGTCAACACCCGTTACTTCACTTCCCAGAATTAAAACAAAAGGATTTGAAGTTTGCGAAGCAATAAATTTGGAAATTGGGTTTGCCCGCTGATCTTCTTCCAACGCGCCAACTTTCCAACCTTCCAATTTCAAACCGTTTACCAAACTGACAGAATCTTTGTGGTGACTCCACGTCACATATTCCTCTGCGCCCAGCGCGGTCTTGCGGACGGCGCTTACATCAGGCGTAGGGGTAATTCCGCATAAATAGGCATGACTAAAACCAAACCCGTCGGCGCTGCGTAAAATTGAGCCAACATTCCACGCCGAGCGAATATTATCTAATAGTACCGCCCTTGTCTCCTTACTTCTCACATCCATCTTTTTACTTTCTTCCCCTTCGTCCCCGATCTTTTTTAGCGCAACGCGCGTTTCTCCCAAACAATGCGGGCAACGGATTCCAAACGGATGTCTTTCAGTGAGCGGGTATCGCAACCCGCAGCTCTGGCAAACTCTGATCTCAAACGATGATGAAGGCATGAGTTTGATTATATTCGCTTATGTCACAAGCCGTAAATGCGAATAAAATAGAGCCATGAAAATTTACCTCAAATATTGGTTTGTTGTTTTTATGTTTATCGTCTCGGCTTGTGCTCCTGCGTCTGCTCCGGTTGCGACTCTGACGGTTACGCCCAATGTCAAGGTCGTCTCAGATACGCCCATGCCGGCTGAAGTAATTACACCGCGCCCGGTGGTCACGCTCACAAATGAGCAGGCGCTTTATCCGTATACGATAGAAGGTTTGCGCGAACATAAATTTCAGAGCGGTGAAATTTTTATCCGCAAAGTGCTGCTTGAAACGAAAATATTCACGCGCTACCTCATTGAATATCCCAGCGATGGGCTTATCATCACCGGCATTTTACAAGTTCCAACAATTGGCGAGCCGCCCTATCCCGTCATCATCATGAACCACGGATTCTTTGCGCGCGCAGATTACACATCAGGCGATGGCACAGATCGCGCCGCAGAATTTCTCAATCGGCATGGGTATCTCACAGTTTCTTCCGACTATCGCAGTTGGGGGGACTCTGAAATAGGAGAAAGCCTGCATTACTCAGGTCTTGCCATTGATGTAGTTAATTTGATGAATGCGCTTCCGTCTTTTCCGCAAGCCGATTTGAACCGCATGGGCATGTGGGGACACAGCATGGGCGGCGGGGTAACGCTTAAAGTTTTGGCAATTGATACTTCGACAGACTCAGCGCAATCTCCCCGCATTAAAGCCGCGGTTTTGTATTCATCGGTCAGCGCAGATTTTGCAGACATCGTCGGGCGTTGGGGACCTGGCCGCCTTGGTGATATTTATGAAAGTGAACAAGCCTATGGATACAATTCTTCGGATATTCTCCCATTGAACCTGCCTGACGACTTGATCGCATCTTACCTTAACTCAGTAACTGATTCTGATATGCTGGAGGCTGTTTCTCCGCTTTATCATTTGGACCTTGTAACCGCGCCCGTTCAGATCGTATATGGCACAGAAGATGGACAAGTGCCTGAAGGCACACCGCCAGAATGGTCAAAGAAAATGTATGAAGGTTTTGTCAAAGCAGGAAAAGAGGCGCAACTGTTTGCCCACCCTGGTGAGGCACATTCATTTCAATATGACGAGTGGTACGCATTTATGGAGCGCGCCGTCCAATTTTTTGATGCGCATGTAAAATGATTTTTAATGAAAAAACACTCACTTATCTTATTGGTATTTTTATTTTTATCTTCCTGCGCGCCTTTGAGAATAACAGCCTCAACGCCTGCGCCGTCATCTCCGCTGGACGGACAGTGGCAAGGGATAGGCTCCACGCCTGACGGCAAGCCTTTCAAGGTATTTCTTGCGATTCAAAATTCAGCCTTGTCTGGTTTGATCTACAACTTTACCGGCTCAAACGGTATCCCCTGCACAGCCATTGCTTATGGACAAATTCCCATTGCCGATCAACCTGAAATTGAAAACAACACCCTCGACGCCGTTCTCGGTGAGGATGTTGCCATTTCTGCATTATTTCAATCCGCCTCAAAATCTTCTGGACGCCTTGTCATTCACTGGCACGACCGCCAACCGTATTGCAACGGTGATTACGAAGTGAACTGGTCAGCAGTGAAACAACCTCCGCAAACTGCTCAATCAACAGCCCAACCCAAAAACAATACCCCGAATCCGCTTGAGATTTTTGCGCAAATCTTAATTTTTGGAATCTCAAACGGCGCGGTTCTGGCTCTCAATGCCATCGGGGTCACTTTGATCTATGGCACAGTTCGCACATTAAACCTTGCGCATGGCGATGTATTTGCCTTGTGTACCGTGTTGGTAACATCAATCATTAACTTCATTGGCATAAAGCAAAACTGGCATCCATTGCAAATCGCAGGCGGACTTGCTTTTGTGTTATGCGTGGCAATGGCGCTTGGCGCATTATTAAGCGTTGGCGTGGAGCGCCTTGCCTTTGCCCCTTTTCGAGGATATTCGCGCCTTGCCCCGCTGATTGCCACGCTTGGACTTTCGTTTATCCTCTTCCAGGGAGCGCTCGTCTGGCGCACATTTCAAGGCTCGTGGATTCCCGGCGAGCATCGCAGTGTTCCGGGCTTACCCGAAGTCCCGACAGATGGAATCCCATCTTTATTGCCTGAAATTAATCTTGTAAAAATGTTTGGACTGCCATCCAATATCATCATTCGCTTTAGCGACGTTTTTGTAATCTCAATCGCAATCGCCTTGACGCTGTTGGCGACTTGGATAATGTTGAAAACACGCACGGGCAAAGCCATCCGCGCCTTGTCGCAAAGTCATCAATTGGCAGAAATGATCGGCGTCAACGTGAACCAGACCATTCGACGCGCATTTGCTTTGGGCGGTGCGTTCGCAGGTGCAGCCGGATTTATCTTTGCGCTGTATTATTCGCGCCCATTTGGCAGTCATGGTGCGCAAAGCGGGTTGTTTGCATTTATGGCGGCATTGCTTGGAGGCATCGGCAATCCGTTTGGCGCGTTGATCAGCGGTTTATTGATTGGCGTTGTTTCTTCATTGAGCGATTATTATTTCGCGGCGCAATGGACGCCCGCCTTTTTGCTGGCTCTGCTCGTACTTCTCTTTGCATGGAAGCCAACCGGATTTGGCGGCGAGGCAGATGCTGAATCAACTACAATCCGCGATTCAATTATTTTGACTTCGCCCGCTCAAAACACACATACGAAGCGTTGGTTTGTTTTCCTCTTGCTTGTGCTTGCCATCACCCCGCTTGTTTTACAAAGCGGGCAGACCATCCTGCGCCTGGCGATGATTTTTATTTTGCTTACACTTGGATTGAACCTTGCCTTGGGGATTACCGGCATGTTGGACCTTGGTTTTGCCGCAAGTTTTGGGCTTGCGGCGTATGGCACGGCTTTATTTACCGCCAAACTTGACGCCGTGTTGATGCTGGTCATCGGCGCAAGCGTTGGCGCATTTCTTGGATTGCTAAAAGGATTTCTCGCGCAGCGATTACGAAGTGATTTCTTTGCCGTTGCAACTCTTGCGCTTGGATTATTTATCCGGCAAATGATCGTCAATATGAGTTTTACCGGCGGCATGGGCGGGATCGGCGGAATCAGCGCGCCTCATTTTCTTAACCTCAGCCTGATCAGCCAAATCCAGAGATATTATCTCGTCCTTGGCATTGTGACTCTCGCCGCATGGTTGAGTCAGCGCTTGATTTCATCCCGCACCGGCCGCGCCTGGCTCGCCTTGAGCGAAGACGATCTTGCCGCATCATCCGCGGGTATCAATGTAGCCCGCTCGCGCACGATCTCTTTAATGATGAGTTCTGCATTAGCTGGAATTGCCGGCGCGTTGTATGCAAGTACATTTTCTTTTGTTGAACCAGACCTGATGGCGTTTCACATTTCAAGCATGATATTAACCATGGTCATTCTTGGCGGGGCAGGCAATGTGACAGGCTCATTTATTGGCGCACTGGCGATCATTTTGTACGACAAATCCATTATCCCCCAACTCGCGGACTGGCTGGCGTTGATTTGGCCAAAGAACGCCTTTATTGGCTCCGTGCCAGACATTCGTGGCGCGTCGTTCTTCAATTTCGGCATCGTGTTATATCTGACAGTTCTTTTGCGCGCTCGTAGAAAATAAATTTTCCTTCTCAATGTCTTGACATTCTTTTCGCCCTGTTATAAAATCCTGTTTATTACATCTCACTACAAAAGGAGGCACGAAATAATGATAATCAACACTCAAACCACCCAATCTGTTTTAAGCGCGCCTCCCGCTGGTGATATGTAGCAACGACTCAGTCGTTTTGTAGATATTCAACCGCAGGCGCGATGCCTGCGGTATTTTTTTGCCTACCAGCCGCAGGGTGCGTTTTCCTGTGGTTTTGTTTTTAATATGACCACGTGATTAATAAATGAGAAACATCATGAAAACATACCATAACAAACTCGTTGTCCGCCGTTATTTCGAAGAAGTCCTGCTTGATGGCAGAATTGAATTGATCAAAGAATTGTTTGCCTCAGATATATGCGATCTTGTCAGACGCTACGCTTTTTTTGCGCCTGAGGCTTTCACTGTTCGTGATGTGGTCGCCGAAGGAGACACCGTGATGGTGCGTTGGCATACCCCTCCATTTTTAGGCGCGCAGTTTGATCAAAACGGATTTGCTGTCTGTTATCTTGAAGACGGCCTGATTATCGGTCTGGAAATAATGGACTGTAATGGCATCATGCGCCAGATCGGCGCGGACGTATTTACCCCTGAATTTGAAATGTCAAGGTGAAACTTCTTATGAGCAAAAATCAACTTCTTGAGTTATATGAGCAACTCGACGACTCTGTTTTTGAAGAAACGCCAGCATCACAAAATCGTATCTTCCAAAAACGAGAGTCGAAAAAGCAGGAAGCGGACGCAAAACTATTTGTCCGCGCCCAGGAGATCTCGCGCGAATTCAAATTTACCTACAAAGCCGCCCGCTTTGAGGAAGCCTGGTTGTTGGGTTCGCTGGTTGAGATTGCCGAACACAAGTGGATTTCGGATGTTCTCCGCAAGGTGAAGGGCGGTAAGGAGGCTTCGGTCTACCTCTGCAAATCTGGCGTTGCGGTGGATGAGCCCCTACTGGCGGCGAAGATTTACCGTCCGCGTATGTTGCGCAACCTCAAGAACGACGCTCAATATCGGGCGGGACGTGAAGACCTCGACGAGAGCGGCAATATCATCGTGGACGACGGCGCCCTGCACGCCATGAAAAAACGTACCGCCTTCGGCGAAGAAGTCAGGCATCAGTCGTGGATTGCTTACGAGTTCACCACGCTGGAGACTTTGCACACGGCTGGCGCGGACGTGCCCAAGCCCTACGCGATGGAAAAGAACGCCATCCTAATGGGCTACGTCGGCGACCAGTCGAATCCCGCGCCGATTCTCAACGCCGTCAACCTCGCTCCTGACGAAGCCCGTCCACTTTTTGAGCGCGTCGTCCGCAACATTGATCTGATGCTGAAACATGACCTTATCCATGGTGATCTCTCTGCTTACAATATCCTCTACTGGAATGGAGACATCACGCTGATCGATTTCCCGCAGGTAGTGATTCCCAGTTCCAACCCATCGTCGTGGAATATCTTCCTGCGCGATGTGACTCGGGTCTGCCAGTATTTTTTCATGCAGGGTGTGGATTGCGACCCTCACACTCTTGCCGCCGACCTGTGGACTTCGCACGGGCATAAGATTGTACAGGAAGTTCACCCGAAGTATCTCGACCCTGAAAAGATGGAGGACAGGCGGGTTTGGAAGGAAGTAGCGAGTAAAAAGTAACGAGTGAGAAGTAACGAGGAAGA
>JAIFKY010000270.1 GCA_020049345.1 Anaerolinea sp. | reverse complement strand
ATTCCTGCCATGACCGTGCATACCACCTGCTTAAGTTTTGTTGCGGCGATGGATGTGGCTTCAAACTTTATCAATAGCGGAAGATATAAAAATATCCTGATCGCCAGCGCGGATGTGGCTTCGTGTGGAATTAATCCCAAAGAACCCGAATCCGCCACGCTGGTTGGGGATGCGGCGGCGGCGGTGGTGGTGACCCGACCCGAAGAGGGCAGTGCGTCCAAGATTCATCACGCGCATTTCAAGACCTATGGCGACGGCGCATATCTGACCGCCATCATGGGCGGCGGTTCGGCGCGGCATCCGCGTTTTCCAAATCATAATCCTGAAGATGACCTGTTCCACATGGATGGTCCCGCTGTGTTGCGAATGGTGCGCGGCATTGCCCATGACTTTTTAGATGAGTTGTACCCGGGACTTTCCAAAAGCAGTCTGGATATTGATGTGATCGTGCCGCATCAGGCAAGCAAGGTTGGTTTGATGATGCTTGAAAGATTTGGATGGGAACATTCGAAAATTATGAGCACGCTCGAAACGCTGGGTAATTGTGTTGCGGCTTCGATCCCTGCCACGCTGTATCAGGCGGTTCGTGATGGAAATATTCAACGTGGGAACAAGGTTTTGCTGGTCGGCACAGGCGCGGGGTTATCCATTGGCGGGGCGGTGTTGACATTTTGAAGACCCGCCCCAACATTTTAATCACAGGCGGGCGCGCGCCCGTTGCTCTTGAACTTGCGCGCGTATTTCATGGCGCGGGACATACCGTTTTTATGGCGGAGAGTTTGCGCGGGCATTTGAGTCAGCCGTCAGCGGCGATCAAGGCTAGTTTTGTCGTCCCCGCTCCACGCCAGGAAGGGGAAGCGTTTTTTGCCGCGTTGAAAAAAATTATCATTGAAAATAAAATCGATCTGCTGATTCCGACCTGTGAGGAAATCTTCCATGTTGCAATGTGGCGTGATGAACTTCCCTGTGCTGTGTTTTCTGAGCCGCTAAACAAATTGGATCAGCTTCACAATAAATGGACGTTTGTTGCCAATGTGGTTGAGCAGGGTTTGTCTGCGCCTGAAACGATGCTGGTTACCAGCAGGGATGCGTTATTCCATGCGTATTCGCATTGGAGGGAGATTGTTCTTAAGCCGACATATTCGCGATTCGCTTCGCGTACCCTGATCATGCCGCTGTTGCAACAGGCATCGTCCACGCTGAAGTTTCACTCAAACGCGCCTTGGGTGGCGCAGGGTTATATCCGGGGCAAAGAGTTCTGCACGTACAGTGTCTGTCATAATGGGCATATTACCGCGCATACCGCATATCCATCCACGTTTACGGCGGGGCAGGGCGCGACGATTGTTTTTCAGCATGTTGACCATCCCGCTATTTTTCAGTGGGTAAAAACCTTTGTGGCGCAGAATCATTTCACGGGACAGATTGCCTTTGATTTTATCCAAACACCCGAAGGGAAAATTTACGCAGTGGAATGTAATCCGCGCGCAACGAGCGGAGCGCATTTACTGGCATCGCATCCGCAGTTTGTTGAGGCTTTTCTCAATCCGCAAATGGACTGTATCACGCCGATTGATGACAGTTCGCATATGCTCTCTGCCGCCATGCTAATTTACGGACTGCCGGCTGCGTTTAAGAAAAAAAACGTAAAGCAATGGGTAAAGACATTCTTTACGAGTGACGATGTGATTTTTGATTTAAAAGACCCGTTGCCGTTTTTGTTTCAATTTAGAAGCCTGCTTTCTTATATGAAGATTGCACGTGAAAAAGGAATCAGTCCAATTGAAGCCTCTACATTTGACATTGAGTGGAATGGGAAATAAAAGCCCGACCTGGGTTCTTGAGGAGTGTGTATGAAATCTTCCATGTGGAAAAGTTATTTTCTTTTGATTGTAATTGTGGCGCTGATGGTGGGCGTTATGTATTTGTTTCAGTTCACAGGGTGGAGGAAAATAAAAACGAGCGCTTCCCCGCCGACGCTGGTTGCCAGCGCTGTTGCATACAATAAAAATTCTGATTATGCCCTGTTGTTTGGGGGCGCTTCCGCAACCTATGTTGATCCGGAGTGGAAAGAAACCTGGTCGGCTGAAACATGGAAGTGGGATGACGGCACATGGGAAAAAATCGAAACAAAAAACTCTCCATCGCCACGCAGCATACATGCAATGGCGTATGACGAAAACAGGGATGAGATTGTCCTCTTTGGAGGCGCGTTTGACGGCACCAGATTAAATGACACTTGGGTGTGGAATGGAGTGGATTGGGCTGAGAAGAATCCAGAACATGTGCCGCCGATCCGTTGTTGTCATACACTGGCTTACGACCCGGTTAGAAAAGGCGTAATTTTATACGCCGGATGGGACGGCAAGGACACTTTCTGGCAGGATACCTGGCTGTGGAATGGCGAAGATTGGACCAATTTGCCCTACGCGGCTCCGTGGATGTCGGGATACGCCCTTGTTCAATATCCGCCAAACAATGTTTTGATGACAGCCAGCATGAGTTGGGTGTTGACGGAAAATGGGTGGTTCGATTCCGCCATCCAGAGTCCACCTTATCGTTCTGAGGGCGGGGCAGATTACGGGCAGGGGAAAATTATATTTTTTGGCGGCTCCAATGATACGGGCAAGATGAATGACACATGGATGTTTACAAAAGACTCCTGGTATAAACTTCGTCTGACACACTCCCCTTCAGCCAGGTTTGGGCATGTCTTTTTCTACGATGAAAAAAGGGAAAGTTTTATTATGTTTGGCGGCGCTGAGGATTCAGGTTACTTAAATGATACCTGGGAATTTAAATTACCAGACTATATTTCAAGTATTGCAACCCCAATTTATTTGGTTCCATAAAACTAAAACGCGCTCTCACGAGAGCGCGTTTTAGTTTTAACGTCTGGGAATTTGAAATTTTATTTACGCATTTTCCAGCATGGATATAAATTCTCCGGCAGTTGCATAACGAGCGGCGGGGTCTTTGGCCATTGCCTTTTGGATGGCATGGGCAGCAGTACGTGGGAGGCTGTGCTGTATTTCGCGCGCATCGGGCGGAGGCGCGTTCAGATGCGCCAGCAATAACGCGCCTGTGTTGGGACGTTCAAAGGGCAGGCGTCCGGTCACCAGTTGGTAGGTCATCACGCCCAATGCGTACACATCCGCGCGTCCGTCCACATCGGCAGAGGCTTGAATTTGTTCGGGGGCAATGTAGTCGAAAGTTCCCAACATGCCGGTGTTGGTGATCCGTGTGTGCGCGTCAGAAATCTTGGCAATGCCAAAATCAGTCAATACAGCGCGTGAAGGGGTTAAGGATGTATCCAGCATTACATTGGAAGGTTTGATGTCGCGGTGTACCAACCCTTGTTGATGGGCGTAATCCAGCGCATCTGCCACGCCGCGCAGCAGGCTGACAGTTTTTGGCAGGGTGATTTGCTTTTCCTGTTTTAGCAGGTTATTAAGATCAGGCCCTGAGAGAAGTTCCATGACGATGTAGTATGCGCCGTTTTCATCCCCAAAATCAACGACGCGTACAATGTTGGGATGCTCAAGCCCTGAGACAATTTGCGCTTCACGCATGAATCGTTTTCGGAATTGTTCATCGCCGGCAAGTGTGGCGCGCAGGACTTTGATGGCAACAGATTTGCGCTTGGGGTTTGTGGCGCTATAAACTTCAGCCATGCCGCCGCGCCCGATCAATTTCAAATCATGGTAGGAGGAAAGCGTTGTGCCGCTGATAATGGTTTCAGATTCCGCGCGGATTTCAGCCGGAGTTTTTTGGTAGTCAATTTGGATGTGATAGAAGAATCGATCCACAAAGCGTTGAAGTTTTTTTCGCGCCGGCTGAAAGAGCGCTCCCGCCGATACCGAAAAAATAGTTGCCACAAGGACGGATTGATCGCTCTGCTGAATACTCTTGAATATGACCGAAATCAAGCCGAGCGCCAGCGCAAAGGTAAGTCCCAGCCCAGCGGTGAGAATGCCATAAACAAGGGAGCGATTAATGAGGAGATCAATATCAAATAGTTTGGTGCGCGCGATGGAAATGGTAATAAAAAATGGCAGCATTAAAAACAGAAAAATACTTGCCAACCGTGCAACGATCTGAATACTTGTTGACCAAATACTCGCGCTGGAAAATGTCGGGATGAAGCCAAGTAATACTTGAAATATTAAAAACCACGAGAAAGGTCCCATGGTGCCAATAAATGCCCATCGGATTTGCTGTTTTTGCGCCAGCGTGGCATGGCGTACATAGCGGTAGATGGAAGAGGAAATTCCGATTACATACCAGGTTGTGGTGATCAGCAGGTAATTGCTTCTGCCCATGGTATTCCAAAAGAAAGGGGCGTTGGGGAAAATATAAATTCCCAGTATGGTGACGACCAACACTGGAGCGATAAACTTTAGCCAGCGCGGTACAAATTTTCCGTCGGGGAAAAGCATGGAGAACAAAACCATGCCAATATCTCCCATTGCCAAAATCAAACCGCCAGAGGTCTCGTAGCCTGGGGTGGTAGCGATCATATTTGCCAGATTGGTGATTCGCACCCCAAAGGTGATCAGGAACAGGGATGTGAAAATTGCGAACCAGTCATCGGAACGATTTACGATTAGCACCCCGCCGATTACTGAAAAACCAAACATCAGCAGAAGATCTACGCCGTAATCAATGCCAAATTGTAGAAGGGCCGGGAAGCCCAGAAGAATCCGCGTCATATTTGAATTTTGAATATTCATATATTGCGGCGAAAGGACAGTTCCCAGCACCATTGCCGTGTAGAGAACAACGACAACCCATGCGCCAATCAGCGTCCAGCGTAAGCCGGGTTGATTTTTGAGTGAAGTTTCGTTTGTGATTGGGTTGGTTGACATGGTTTCAAATAACTCTTTTCGCAATCATAACAAAAAAAGAGACCAAATATTCCTTTTTGTTATAACTATCAATTTTGGTAAGTTGCTCGAACATTGGCGCAACACCATAACCTACGCAGGTTGAGTGAAAAAGTTTCTCTAATGAGGTAAAAAAAATCACTTTAAGAACTTAGAAGTTAAATCCTTGCCGCTGCGCGAAAAGCAAGAAAATCTTTACCACAGAAAACACAAAGCGCACGGAGGTTTTTAAATGATTTTCTCAGTGATCTCTGTGTTCTCCGTGGTTAAATCTATTTCGGCTTGTCCGAGTTAGGAACTTGGAAGTTAAATGCTTCTGTTGCGCGAAACAAGAAAATTTTTCGCCGTTGAGAACGCAGAGATCGCGGAGTTTTTTTAGAGGTTTTCTCCGTGTGCCCTGTGCGCTTCGCGGTGAAAAAAGTTTTGGGACTGTTCCAATTAGGCGATTGGCGCAAGAAGAAAAACGCGCCCTTTGCAGGGCGCGTTTTTCTTCTTGATTCTCATCTGGTTGTTTATGGTGTGCTGGTTAAGATGCGTCCTGCAAGCAAACTGTCCAGTGTTTCTTGTGCGAGGCGGAGTTTTCCGGGGGTGAGCAAGCTCGTGTCTACGTCTGCAATTCCCAGTGGCGATTGAACGTTTTGCCCGCCCTGCCCTGAGATCAAATTGGGCCATGCGGTCTGTATCGCCTTGATCGTGTCTGGGCGGATGGTCATCACCCAGCCGCCGGGTCGCGGATCGGGCATCGAGGTTCCAAACAGCATCACGCCCTGTGTGCCGACATAAGAAAGAAAATCTGCATTGGCCAGCGAAGGGTAGATGTAAAGCGCGTACACTTTTCGATCATTGATCAGCACATTGGCATACCCGCCGTAATTTGATGTCGCTTCGTCGGCTGGAACTTCAATATAGGTTGGGTACCCGATTTCAGAGATATAAAACGTACGGCACAATCCGCAATAATAGGTCTTGCCGTTATTGAAAGCGTTGAAGGCGCGCTGTGCATCCACGTTGTCTTTTGGAATGACCATGCCAATGTGATACTCGTCGGTGATCATCGCGGCGACGTAGCCTGCGAGGAAGGCAGGCAGTTCCACTTGTGTGTCGCCCGCGAGTACGCTCAAATTACCGCCCGCTGTGAGGTTGGGAATATTCACTGCCAAAAATTGCACGCTCGGCGCAGAAGGCGCGAGGGAGGCAATGCCAGGGTCAGGCGGCAATACGATCACCACTTTCAAGGTTGGGTCGGCAAGATCGGTGGGAGAAAGCGCATTGCGGATTTGAAACCGAAACCCACTTTGCTGAGCCAGATCATAGACCGTCTTTTGATATTGATCGGATGTAACCTTGTCCATATCTGCGGGTAAAACCAAAATCGCCAGCGGCGTGGATGGCGTGGGGATCATCGTTGCCGTGGGTTGCGGGGTAATGGTTGGTACGGCGGTGGGGGGCGTAATCGTTTCTGTCGCAGAGCCTCCGCAGGCGCTCAGGATAACGACAATAAGAAGCATAAAAAGGAAATGTTTAACACGCACAGCGTATACTCCAGAATTAAGAATGTCCGAATTATACTGCCTGATTTTGTGAAAGCGCTCCGGCGGAAATTAACATACATTCTGCAACTGCTCATGCGAGGCGGGCTTTTGCTCTTCCCGCCGACACTTGCGCCGTACGCCAGTGCGGTGAGCAATCTCATGTCAGTTTGAGACTGCTTCGGCTAAAAACAAGAGCGCCTCGCAGCGACATGATTAATAGGCTGAGCAGTTACTACATTCCACTTTAAAATTATAAAGAGACGCGCAGCCAGCGTGCGTCTCTTTATAATTTTAGCGTCTAAAAAATCTTTTTCGGCTTGTCTGAAGCCGGTAAATTAATTTACAGAGATGTTGATTTTTTTCGGCTTGGCTGATTCAGCCTTGGGCAGGTTCAAGGTCAGTACGCCATCGGCGATTTTTGCCTGAACCTTTTCAGATTGAATCTCGGCTGGAAGGCGCAGTGCGCGGCGGAAGGCGCCGCTGGGAAGTTCATTCAGCAAGTATTCGGCGTCTGCGGACTGATATTCACCTTCAATGCTGATCATGTTCTCAAGCACTTGAATATTCAGGTCTTCGGCTTTCAATCCGGGTACGAGTGCAGAAAGCACATAGGCATCTTCCTGTTCCATGATGTTTACGTTTAATGCGCGCTGTTGCGGCTGTTGTTGCTGGCGAACCATACGACGAAATTGATAAGGTTGGATATAGAGTGTCATATTTTGTCTCCTTTGTTTTATATGAATGTCCCTATGTTAAACCCCGAATGTAAGAAATTAAATAACGATTGATAAAATTTTCGTAAGAACAATCCTGTGTATAATACTTGGAATGTTCAAAAAAATTATTTTTCTTGCAATTCCTATAGTGATTGCCGTGATAGGAATTTACCTGTACTATAACAATGGGGTGAGTTCTGCGCGAACCAAACAGGTGTTTGATTGGTTTAGCGATCCATCTTCACGACCTGAGTTGATGATGACTGCCGGCGCGAGGTGCGGCAGTGCCCCGTTTATTTTCCCCACCGACGGCTTGATTGGCTTTATCTGGGATGATTCATTTCGACCCGGGCATCGCCACGCCGGAATAGATATTTTTGCCGGGACAGCAGCGGGTGTCACCCCGATCAACGCGGCGTATTCCGGTTATCTCACCCGCCAGTCTGATTGGAAATCAACGATCATTATCCGCGTGCCGGATGATCCGCTTCAAGCGGGCAGGCAGATTTGGATCTACTATACCCACATGGCAGACCCGCAGGGGAATTCATACATCGCGCCGGAATTTCCAACAGGCACAGCAGAGGTTTATGTTGAGGCGGGAACATTCCTTGGCTATCAGGGAAATTATTCCGGTGATCCCAACAACCCGGTTGGCGTTCATTTGCATATTTCAGTGGTCAAAGATAATGGCTTTGGAAAATTCAAAAACGAACTTGATATTGAAAACACGTACGATCCCTCGCCATATTTCGGCTTGGCTTTAAACGCGCATGTCAACCCTGATACGATCCCTGTTTGTGAGTGAGAAAGGTTGAAATTAAGATGAATGAAATAAAAGACAAAGTGGTTTTGATTACAGGCGCGGGCAAGGGCGCGGGGCGGGCATTGGCGCTGGCTTTTGCCGAGCGCGGGGCGCTGGTTGCCGTGAATGATATTTCCCCGATCAATGTGGACCAGGTTGTGGTTGAGATTCTTGCACACGGCGGACGAGCCAAATCTTACATTGAAGATGTCGCCAAGAAAGTTGGCGCGCAATATTTGATCAACAGCGTGGAGGATGACTTTGGCGGAATTGATATTCTGATCAACCATGCGTCGGTTGAGCCGCACATGCCTTTGCTGAATATGGATGAGTGGGACTGGCATCGTACATTGGATGTGAACCTGACTGGAGCGTTCCTGATGATCCAATCTGTTGGGCGCGTGATGAAGGGGAAAGGTAAAGGGGAGATTCTGAACATCGTCGCAGGATCAAGCACGGGCGAAGAAAAAGATGCGGGGGCTTATCGCTCCAGTATGGCGGGGCTGGCGGTGTTGTCGCATCAGGCTGATCGGGAATTAAGTCCGCATGGAATTCGGGTGTACGCCGTTGAAAATTCGGCGGATGTGGTGAATGATGTGATGTCCACTCTGGAGGCAACATGAAGGAATTGATTGAATATCGTGTAAAGATGATTGCAAGGTTGAGCGAAGCCGCACATGAATTTTGTGCCGCGTGCGAGGCTGTTCATGATCCTTTTGAAAAAATTGCAGGCGGGTGGAATTTGCATCAAATTGCATGGCATACGCGCGATGTTGAAAAACTGGTGTATGGCGGGCGCATTGATCGAACCTTGCATGAGGATAATCCGCAGTTCAAAAATTTTGATGCGGATGAGTGGATGGCGGCGCATTACAACCCACAGGAATCCCTGTCTGCAATCTTGGAGGATTTCATAAAAGATGTGGATGCGTTGTGCCAAACCCTGCGCGATTTGCCGCAAGGCGCGTGGTCGCGCGAGAGCCGGCACGAGGCGTTGGGCGGCGAGTTGACTTTGCAACTGTGGGTGGAGCGCAGTCTGGCGCATGTTGAGGAACATTTGAAATCCTTGGCAAAGCCATAAACAGGTGAAATTTGCCTGTTTTCCACCTATTTAGAGGTAAAATAGTCCAATGAAAAAGCAACGAATAGTTCTTGTAGACGATCACGAATTAGTGCGCATTGGCTTGAAATCTCTGCTGGAGCGCCACCCTCAGTTTGATGTGGTTGGGGAGGCGGGTTCGGCGCGTGAGGCGCTGGAGCAGGTTGAGTCGCTAAAGCCGGACGTGGTGGTAATGGATATTCGCCTGCCGGGTACGTCGGGGATTGATGCTTGCGAACAGATCGTAAATCAATTTCCTGAAACAAAAGTGCTCATGCTTACTTCCTATGCCGAAGATGAAATGCTGTTCTCTGCCATTCGCGCGGGCGCTTCAGGCTATGTTCTCAAACAAATTGGAAGCGAAGATTTGATCAAGGCGATTGAATCGGTTGGACGCGGCGAAGCCCTGCTTGATCCAGCCGTGACCCAGCGCGTATTTCAGGAAGTGCGGCGCGCGGTAAAAGAGGAGGAGGCTTCGGCTTTTTCACATTTGAGCCAGCAGGAAAAGCATGTGCTTTTGCTGGTTTCTGAAGGCAAGACCAACCGCGAGATTGCCAAGAATTTATTCCTCGGCGAAGGTACGGTTCGTAATTATGTTTCGAGCATCCTCTCAAAACTCAGCGTGAACAACCGCGCCGAAGCCGCCGCCTACGCAGTACAGCATAGTTTGCGGGAATATATTACAACGTAATTCTTTTTTCGATCCAACCTCGGAGGCGCAAAGACACAGGGCAGGCAAACTCGGTGAAATTGCGCCTCCGTTTTTATTTAATCATCCTTTGCAGCGAGAAACCATGTTTCCATTCATCACACTAACCGATGGCGTCATTAACCTGCGTCCCTTTGAATTTGGCGAGGAAAACAACCTGTACAAAACCGTGCGCGAATCAATCCCTGAACTCGAACCGTGGATGTCGTGGGCAAATGAAAAATACACAACTGAAACCGCGCTCAGTTTTATAACGATTACCCGCGCTTATTGGTCAAATGCATCAATGTATGCGTTTGCAATCACCGACGCGCAAACGGGCGCGCTCCTTGGCGGTTGCAGTTTGAGCCATATTCATCCTGTGTACCATTTCTGCAACCTTGGTTATTGGGTACGCACTTCGCGGCGCGGCGAGGGCATTGCTGGCAGGTCGGCAAAACTGGCGGCGCGCTTTGCTTTTGAAAAAGCAAACTTAATCCGCGCTGAGGTTGTTATTGCCGTTGGAAACGAAGCCAGCAAACGGGTTGCGGAAAAAGCCGGAGCGCATTACGAGGGGATTTTATTAAACCGGATGGTGGTGGGGGCGCAGGTTTGCGACGCATACATGTTCTCGCTTCTCCCCTCTGACTTTGGGCTGGTTGCGCGACTATAATTGATCCCATGCCTGACATTTCCCTGCTCTTTCTCGGCAAAGCCGATGACCCCGATTGCGCCCGCGCGCTGGAATATTGCCAGAAACATTTTTCGCATGTGACCTATTGCCTTGGCAAATGGGGCGACCCGCTCCCTGATCCAATTCGCAATTGGGATGGGGATATTATCATCTCGTACCTTTCGCGCTGGGTCGTGCCTGAAGAATTATTGAATCATGCCAAAATAGCCGCCATCAATTTTCATCCGGCTCCGCCTGAATACCCTGGCATTGGCTGTAATAACTTTGCCTTGTATGAAGATGCAAAAGAATATGGGGTGACCTGTCATCACATGGCGCGAAAGGTGGATACAGGCAGAATCGTCAAGGTTAGGCGTTTCCCCGTTTATCCTGAAGACGGCGTGGCTGAAATTTTAATGCGGACCTACGAGAATCAAATGGCGTTGTTTTTCGAAATCGCGCAGACCATGTCCGAGGGCGGGGAACTTCCCACCTCCACCGAAACATGGACGCGTCCGCCGTTCTCGCGCAAACAATTTGATGAACTCTTCAAAATTACGCCAGACATGACCGAAGATGAAGTCAAGCGCCGCATCAGAGCCATCAGTTATAAACACTGAAGCGCCGCATCAGAGCCATCAGTTATAAACACTGGCAGCCGTATGTTGAAATTCACGGTCAGCGGTTTGAGTATTCGCCGAAGAAATAAAGGAGGTGGTGAAGTGGAATCAAAATGATCATACCGTCCTGCACATCCACAAGCAGAAGATCCCCTTGTTTGATATTCAGTTTCTTGCGTGCAATTTGGGGAACAGCGATCTGATACTTCGAACTGACTTTGACAGTGGTTGTGGTCATAAAATCTCCTGCTAGGCAAAATTGCCAATCTACTAATCCGCCAATCACCACCCCTTCACTTCTTCTTTCCCTCTTCCTGTTGACGCTGTTTTCGTTCCTGTTCCTGCTGCTTTTCCAATTGCTGCTGTTCTTGTTGACGCAGTTTTTGTTTCTCTACCTGTTCCCGCTCCAGTTGTAGCCGTTCCTGCTGACGTAGTTTTTGTTTCTGTTCCTGTTGCTGTTCGAGTTGTTGACGTTCCTGTTGCAGTAATTTTTGTTTTTGTTTCTGTTCCCGCTCGAGTTCTTCTTGTTGGTTTTGTGTCATCGTGTTTTCCTCTTGATAGGATGATTATAAAGCTACTTCAAATCAAAAGCGGCAGGCTTTCGGAGAT
>JAIFKY010000013.1 GCA_020049345.1 Anaerolinea sp. | reverse complement strand
CAAACACAGCCACCGCAGCCAGCGTCGGAACCGCAAACGCCGCAACCACAACAGCAATAGCAGTGGCAGCGACCGCCACCGCAACGCCAGCAGGAAGCGCAGCCATCACCTCCAACGCCGCGCCGCTCGCAATCTCAATCATCACCGTCCCCGCCATCATCAGCCTCAACGAAAGCAACACCAACAAAAACGACACCAGCGGAACAACCGGCGGCAGCGCCAGCAGCAGCGGCAGCACAGCCGGAAGTTTTGCAGCAGTCACACCGGTACCCTGGCAGGGACAAGGGCAGGGCGGCGTCGCAGTCTTTGGCGGACTCTCGTGCGGCGGATATTACATCCGCGCGCGCGTCTACGTGGACGACAACCAGGACGGAATGATGTCGCCCGCCGAAGGCATCACCGGACTGCAAGCCTTCTTTCTCGATCAAACCTATGCGCGGCTGGGCAGCGTGTACAGCATCGAAGGCAAAGCGGAATTCTGCATCCCCGTCACGCATTATGGCAAAACCATCTTGATCGACATTCCATACCTGCAACTATTTGGACAAGTGCAAGTTCCCGACCAACCCAACCAGGATTTGGAAATCTGGTTTCCCGGTCAACCACCGACCCTGCCGATATACCTGCCATGAAAAAGATAAAGTACATCCTCCCGATCCTGGTCATATTGTGTGTCTGCGGCATGTTGATCGCCTCACTGCAAATGAGCGGAACCTTATTTGGCGGCAACCAAAGCGTGGGCGGATTTGGGAATCAAGGACTCCCACCGGGCGGCGGCGCCCTGGACAACATCGCGCAAGTCTACGCAGACAACCCGTTTCATGGCTGGCCCGCCCAATATCAGGAATGTAACTGGGGCGTCATCACCGCCTATTACGGCACCCCGAATTACTTTCCAGGCTTCAAGCATTACGGCATAGACCTGAGCAATTATTGGGACAGCGGCAGCGCGGCGCTCAACAGCGCCATACACGGCGCGCCGATAGTCGCCACCGCCACCGCGCGCGTCGCGCAAGCGGTCTACTCATCGCCCTCGCAATGGAACTACGGCATGGGCAACTTCGTGCAACTCGTTGGACTCGAAAACACCTGCGAAGAAGACATCGGCGCAGACCTCAACCGGGACGGCGTAATAGGCGGATGCTTTGTCGTATGCGAAGACGACGCCCAACTTGATCTGAATCAAGACGGAACGATTGGCGGCTATTGCGGAGCTGAGGCTGCGTGGAAAGCCACCTACATGCACCTGCTGGATGTAACCGTGAGCGCCGGACAAATGGTTCACGCGGGCGACGTGCTTGGTCACGTCAACAACACCGGCAACAGCACCGGCGACCACCTGCACTATCAAATCAACGGACCCGATGGAGCAGTGGACCCGGCGCCCACCTTCGGCTGTTCTGGGTATGACTGGCAGGCAGGCGTCAACAAAGGACAGTAACCATGATGCAACTCCTGTTTTTACTCTCAATGATTTTCCAGACCACCACCAGCAGCGTGCGGATATTGGTCGCAGACGCCCAGGGACAACCCATGTCAAAGATACGGGTCAGCCTGGTCTTGTATGAATTTGTGAGCACAGCCGGAAAAACGGAAGCGCGCGAAATTTTTTCAGAACACTGCGCCACAGACGCAAATGGCGAATGCACGATACAGATTGGAGAAACCAGCGGCATATTGCGCGGCAGGATAGACCTCGGCAAATATGGCGGACGCGACATCATCTGGCCGGGCGGCGCGCTGACCGCCCCGGTCTTGGTGGATATTGAAGCGGGCAGAGTCAAAGGCACAGAAGCCGGAGCGTATGACTTTCAGGAACAGGACGGCGGCATCCCGATACAGAAAAGCGTCCCC
Source organism: Anaerolinea sp. (assembly GCA_020049345.1). Classification (GTDB taxonomy): domain Bacteria; phylum Chloroflexota; class Anaerolineae; order Anaerolineales; family Villigracilaceae; genus Villigracilis. Next base: position 9,758 of record JAIFKY010000013.1, on the reverse strand, counting down.
TGGATTGTTATATGGATTGGACTGCTGGCAGTGGGAAGCATCGTTGTTCTGATTTATTTGAAAGCGCGGAAAGAACACGCATGAACAAACGCAGCCTATTGATATTGGCGATTCTGTTCTTGTTGTTGCTGCCCACAGCAAACGCATTTGCATCTCCGCTGGCAGACCCACCCAACCATTGCGCAGACGCCGCCGATCCGCTGTGCCTGACCATGTTCGAGGGCATCAACAAACTGATTGGAGAATGGGTCAAGACCCTGTCCGTCGCCATCTCGCAGGTGATAGCCATGATTGCCTGGGTCTCGGCTAAATTGGTTTTGCTTGCCTATGAAATGATAGTCAACGGAACCTGGCTTGACGTATTCCGCCAGGACCTAATCGGAAATGTCGAAACCCTCATGCCGGAAGTCCTGCGCGGAATAGCGCTGGGACCGACCGGCTTGATGTACATCGCCCTATCGTTATCGGGCATCATCATGATTATTCCAATGGTCTCGGCAGGCACAGATCGCCTGGTCAAGCCTGAACGCGTAATTATCTGGGGCGTCCTGCTGACCGCCTTATTCATCAGCGGCACCGCGGGCTACGACCTGGTGGGCATGATCGAAGACCTGCGCGTGAGCATCGTCCGGCAGATGATGGGCGGAGAAGACACAACCAGCGCCGTGGAGAACCTGCTCTTCACGCCGATGAAAGCCACCTCTGCCGAAAAGGAACTGGACCTCGCCAACCCGACCGAACTGCCGGAGCAATTTGTGCTTACCTATTACCCGGTGATAGAGCGGGAAGAAGTAACGGTGCGGCTGGCGGAAAGCTCGGCAGTATTCTCAGGCATCCTGAACACAGACGTTGAAACCGAAGCGAGCGCGATTGCGCGCACCAACGGAGCGATGCAGTCGCTGCTATATGCCCTGATTGAACTGGCAGCGGCGGCAGTCATCCTGGGATTTGCGCTCGCCTTTATCTTTCTGGGCATCGCCGCCCTAATCCTGATCCTGTTTCTGATGGCGGCATTGCCCCTCGGCTTCTTTGAATTTGGCAACATCATCCTGACCAAAATCCTGGAGCGTTACGTGCAGATTGTGACCCTCTCGCTGGTGCTGGCATTATTTATGCGCGTCTCCGGCGGATTGATGGCAGCGCTGCCGGGAGCAGACAGCACACAAGCGGTGGTGGAATGGCTGTTATTGATAGGCGCCCTGTTCATCGCGCTGCAAATGATTTTCGGCATGGCATACAAAGCGCTGACCGACTCCTTCTCATCCTTCTCGAACTCGGTACGGCTTGCCACCGGAATGCCGGTACCGCCGCAGGGACAGGGCGTGATGTCCACCATTGGGCGTGTCGCAACCGGCGCAGCCATGGGCGCCTTGTTTGGAGGGGGGAGTGGCGCGCTGGCAGGCGCAGCGGGCGAACTGATTAGCGCGCCGATCATGTCATCCTGGAAAGGAGGAGGAAACGAAGCAAATCAAAAAGATGCAGGCAAAACAGAAAACCAGAGCGGGAATGTATTTCTTGACAATGGAGTTGGAATCGTTCCGCCAGCGTCTACGCAAAAGCCGCAGGAGAAAGACGCCGGAGCGCGCGCTGGTTCCGCCTTTGTCCCGCAGCCAATATCCCAGAACCCACTCATGGCAAGCGGGGTGAGTGGAGCAAGCGTGATGAACACAGCGCGTTCCGCGCCCATCGCAAAAGAAAATAAGGAAGCGAAGCCGCCCGAAAATAAGTCAGCGCAAAGCGCCTCGGCAGAAACAACACGCGCGGTATTCGCATCCAAATCCCTATTTCCAGACGAGAGGTAATTTGTGAACGACGACATATTTGAACGCTACCTGCAATACCGCTTCCAACAGGCAGGCGCAGTCACAGCGGGGCAGCGATTGGAAACGCTGAACACCATCAAAGAGGAAGCGCGCAGCGGCATGGTACCGCTGGACGAACATTCAGTAGCCACGCTGGACATCAAGGAACCATCGGTGCAGGCGGTCCTGCGCGGCGAAAGCGTATCGGTGGGAGGCAAGACCCTGCGCCAGCCCGCCAAACGATTCGCCATGCCATCGGTCTCCAGCACAGCGGGCAAACTGCTGATCTTGCTTGCCATATTCCTGCTCCCGATCCTGCTGGGCGTCCTATACATTTCATCGAAAAAGAGCGCGTCCGCCCGCAGCCTGAGCGTTGACCAGACCGCCACGGCATTGATGAATCCAACTGCAACGATGGCTCCGCCCACAGCGCCCACATCCGCGAACACGGAAACGCCCACGGTCATCCCGACTGCCACGCTCATGCGCGATCAAGTGCAATACAGCGAAGGCGTGGCAGCGGAAGACCCGACCTCGCCCGCCTCGATTGAAATTGGCGGACGCAGGCTGGTTGTCCTGCTCGGTGAGATTAACAAAAAGAGCGGCGTATGGGAACCCAAGGGTGTGGAATGGCTGCAAGGCACATCGGTGCGCAAGGTCTTTGCCATCCCGATGGAAATGATGACGGACGCATACATCTCGATTGGCGACCCGATCTCGGTGCGCTATCGAAACGGCTACACCGCCACCTACGCCGTGACCGCCTCAGAGAATGTGGTGGTGGATCAAATTGAAATCCTGCGCTCGAACAAACCATCCATCGCGGTTTTGTTCTACACCGGCAGCATCGAAGACCCATATCGCACCGTAATCTTTGGCGAAATCCCGCTGCCGCCTGAAGCGCGGGGATCCTCCGCAATCCAGCCAACGCCCACGATGGAAGTTGGACGGAGAGCCGTGATATTGACCGAGGGCGCGCGCCTGCGCCAATCGCCTTCATTGAGCAGCGCGACAATTGGCGGGCTGGTATTGGGTGAAGAGATATATGTCATCACTCAAATCCCCTCGGTGAAATCAGACGACATCATGTGGTCTTACGTTCAGACAACACAGGGTAACGGTTGGATAGCAGAAAACTTGATTGCGTTCATTAGGTAGTGATGAGTGATGAGTAATGAGTGATGAGTGAAAAGTAATAAGTGAAAAGTAATAAGTGATAGACCTCTTGCAAAAGTCCATTTTTGACCACAAAGGCACAAAGTCTCGAAGACTCAAAAGGAAAAACTTAGTGACCTAGTGTCTTGGTGACTTTGTGGTTTACAGCGCTTTACCTATGCAAAAGGTCTAATAAGTGAAAAGCAAAACGGAACACGCAACATACAAACACAAGGAGAACAAAATGGATTTTGATTTTCAAACATTGGCAATTGCATTAGCCGGAGTCAGCCTGGGCTTGATAGGCGTCGTCATGGCGGGGGCTGCCTTCTTTCCGCAAGTGGCAGAGCAATACAAAGGACAGATTACCAACGTAATCGTGGGCGTGGTTCTGGTAGGCGTGGCAAGCATCATTGTCGCCGCGCTGGGCGGATAGCGAATGGCAGAAGAAATGAACTATCACGTCCCACCGGACATCCTGCACTACGAATCGAAATACTTTCTAGGATTTGGAATGCAGGAAGTCATGGCAGGACTGATTGTTGGCATGTTATTCATGATGATCAACAGCCCCTTGATTGGACTGGTCGCAGGCGGCTTAACCCTGGTTGCCATGCGCCGCTATGACGGACTGGGCAACCGCTCGGTGATCATGTACATCGCCGCCTGGGGCTGGTATCGCTGGCGTCCGCAAAACATCATCATGCCGCGCACCCTGCCGCCTGGCGCAACCCGGCTGGAAATCTCCACCTGGGAAGGAGACCCGATGTTCATCATAGACAGGTCCGCATGATTTTGCAGCTTGGCGCATTTGACCACCTGACAGCCCCGGCATCGCGGCTGGTCAACCTGGCAGGCGTTTGGGAATCACTGCCGCGCCTCTCGCGCGGACTGCCCATCGCCCGCCTGCTGATATCCGCCGATACCCTCAGCCGCGAAGACGTGATTGACGGCTTCAAAAAAGTAGCCACACCGGAACGCTACCTGCCGCCGGGCGTGATTGCATATCGCCTGGCGTATGAAGACTACCTAAGCAGCGTCGTACAAGCGGTTAGATACACGCGCCTGTACTTAGCCATGGATCCAATCCTTGATGAAGACGCCCTGGTTGGATTGATGGGCGCGTATGGCGTGCAAGCATCGCCGCTTGACCACGAACTACCGCGTCCATTTAATCGCGCAGTTGCCGAATGGGATCGCCTGCGCGCGGACGATGGGCGCTACCTGGCAGTTCTGCGCACACGCTTCAATCAATATGGCAGCGTCATTCACCCGCGCATCTTGCACAAACTACTGGGGCAGGAATTCCCGTTATGGGCCGCCTTGCAAGTCTATACCTTCCCGCAGCGCGAGACCACCAAATTATTGAGATTGAAAAGCGCCATGGCGCGATATGGCGGAAACAACGACGACGAAGGACAGCGTGAAGCGCAGACTGCCGAAAGCGGACTGCAATCGGTGCGGGAAATGGTCCTGCGCGGCGAAGCCCTGCACGCGGTCAACTTATATATTGTGGTGGACGGACCGGACATGCGGACGCTCAACACGCGGATTGAAATCACCAGGGGTTCGGTTGGACTGGAAATGGAACGGGTGTATGGCGCGGGCGACCTGGTGCCGCGTCTATTCAGCACCGACCTGAGCGGCACGGGCGCATCGGAAGGCATCCCCATGACCACCAGCGGCGCAGCGTTACTGGGCGGATCGGCGCTATCGTATCGGCGCAGGACGCAAACCAAAGGCGTCATGATCGGCATAGACCGCAACCAATCCCCGGTCGTGATTAATATTTTCGACGACGCCGCGCCATCCTACAACACCGTGGTACTGGGGCAGACGGGCGCAGGCAAAACCTTCGCCATGCTGGTCTTAATGATGCGGCACGTCATGACCGGCGCGCGGCTGATCATGATTGACCCGCAGGGCAACATAGACCTTTCGTTTTTGGGGCAAGACGTATATCAGCGCAGCGTCGTGGGCACCGCGCAGGCATCCATCAACGTGCTGGATATTGTGCATGAAGAAATTGGCAGCCAGGTTGAAATGGCGCTCTCCATGCTGCGAATGCTGGGCGTACACAAAGACCAGCAAATAGAACGAGCGCTTTTGGACGAAGCGCTGATGTCCTTGTACTCCCCGATCTGGGGCGACAAGCAAGCCCAACCGCCAATCCTGCCGGACCTATTGAAATGGATGGAACAACGCGCGCAAGAAACCAAATCAGACCTGGTGCGCGACACCGCCGAAACTTTGTGCCTGGTCTTGCGCGGATATGTGGTTGGCAGCAGCGCGGACCTATTCGGACGCAACACCACGATTGACTTTCGCCTTGACCACGTAGTGAACGTCTTTGATGTCAGCCGCCTGCCGCAGCAGGGCATGGGCGGAAATATGCGCTCGGCATTGCTCTCGATACTGGTGGCGAACATCAACCAAAGCATCCGCCGCCGCAGGCGGGAAGGGGACCGCGCCCCGATCCTCTTTTTTGTGGACGAGATGGGTATTTTGATGCGCGACGCAGTCGTGGCGGACTACATCTCATCCGAATACAAAACTGCGCGCGCGCGGCTGGTGGGCATGATAGTTGCCGATCAGGACTTGCACTCCTTGCTGGGACCGAAAGACGAAAAGGGAATTCATCATGGCGTGCCGATATTGGCAAACGCCGCCAACACCTTCATCTTCAATCAAAAGGAAAGCGAACAAGCCACCATCCGCGAGCACTTCCCGACCCTGCCTGTGGGCATGGTGGACGCGCTCCCGATTCTGCCGCGCGGCACCTGCATCGCATCCTTCCCGGATGATCTGCTGGTCGTCAATATTTTGCCGGGACAGTTTGAACGCATTGTCTTCTCATCGCGCCTGCAAGACCGCGAGCGAGCCGTTCAAATTGTGGAACAGTTGAAAGTGGAAATCAAAGGCTAAGAGAAACGGGAGTGTTTCGTGTTTCGTGAATTTTCAAACGGAACAAAACTAAGAGCCTGTTTTTTGAACACAAAGGCACGAAGGCACCAAGACTCGAAGGGAAAAACTTTGTGGCTTTGTGTCTTGGTGGCTTCGTGGTGAAGTTATTAAACAGTTTCTAATACGCGACATGGTTTTCTCATTTGAAACGCACCTAAAAGAAACGGAGGAAGCATGGCAGGAAAAGCAAGAGAAACATACGACGAAAGCGTAACCGCGCTGCATAGCTGGCTTCAATTTTTGGACAACAAAGAAATTGAACTCAAAGCGCAAATGGAAAGACTGCGCAGCAAAGGAGATGACGCGCAGCAGCAGGAAGAAATAACACCCACCGACGAAAAACCTGACTCCTGGGTATGAACACCGGCGAAGCCATCAAATATATAGGACTAGCCATGCTTGCCCTCGCGTTCACGCTGGGCAACAAGTATGGACTATTCACATCCGCAGAAGCGCGGGCGGAGCTGCTGACGCAAATCACAGTTTTGTTGAACGAGTATCGCACCTGGCTGATTGGTGGAACATTACTACTGACCACGTTTCCAGTAATCAAGATGGTGATGAAAAACCGCCGCGCCGCGTTGATTCAAAAAGGCGTCAGCCAGGGACCGACACTCTTGTTGTTACCACGCTCCGACTGGAAACCGGTGGACCCAGGCAAAGTGGGCATTTGGGCGCGCCTGGCAGACGCCCTGCCGCACGACGAACAGATTTCGTTTGAAGTGGGCGGCAGTGACACCGATTTGTTTTTTGCCCTGCACGGTTCAGAGGATGGCGTGCGCGCCGCCCTGACTCAATTCAAGAGCGAATGGCCGGGGCTGCAACGGCGACCGGTGGAAACCGAACCAGCATCCGTGCCGGAAAGCTGGCATATTTATTGGGTCGAATTATGTCCGCACAATTGGAAGGAACCGATCCTATCCCTCTCAAATGACCCGCTGCGCTCGGTATTGGTGGAAGTCAACGGCGTGATTGGACAGGGACGCGGATTGGTGCAGGTTATCGCGCGTAACGATTTTGGCACACGCGCAAAACTGGGAACCGCCGCATTCAACGCGCGCGCAGAGCCGGTGGGCAATGCGGGCGTGCGCGCCATCCGCACAAAAGAAGCGCGCGGACTCGAAGGACGCGCCGGACGCGCCTTCCTGCAAGTGACGGTGCGGTGTGTGGGCATTGCTGATTCAGAATCGCGCGCGCAGGGCATTGCTCGCGGACTGGCGCGCGCCGTATCCGCCTCGTATGGGCACCGCAACCCGGTCAAGCCGGTGAAGTATGGCAAAGACCCGCGCCCGGTGTTGGAACGACGGCTGGGCAAATCGCAAGCCTGGGCGGATGACGAACTGGCAACCCTCGCGCATTTGACGGGCAGCGACATGCTCTTTGTCGCGCCGCGGCTGAAGACCGCCAGCGCGAAATCATTACCGCCTGATCCGGAGATGCGCGTCACGCCGTTGGACATGACCGCGAAGTTTATTGAGGAGATGAATTGATGAACAAACTTTTACTTGAATAAATCTGAATGAGTGCCTGTCCTGGTCAAGCCAATCTCATCTTCTGTAATCGTGTAGATCAGCAGCCAATCAGGTTCGATATGACACTCCCTGTTTCCCTCGTAATTTCCATGCAGGAAATGGTCGCGATGACGCTCATCCAATTTTTTCCCCTCGACCAAAAGCTGAATGAGCGTAAACATGCGATTCATAACATATCCGCGTTTTTGCAAACGCTTAAAGTCTTTTTTGAAAGCGGCAGTACGAGTAATGCTCCGCGTCATGCTTCTAGATCCGCCGCCAAATCAGCCACACTCTTGAAAGTCTTTGTATTGCGGCGATTCTTCAAATCATCCATTGCCTGAAGCGTCTCCTCATTTGGCAGACTGATCTGGAAGGGCAGGGCATGTTGAAGGTTGACCTGTGTATAGAACAAAGTGATTGCTTGAGAAGGAGTTAACCCCATGTCATGGAACAACTTTTCAGTTTGTTGTTTGAGTGTTGGATCAAGTCGAATGGTGAGTGTGGTAGTTTTAGGCATTTTCGCCTCCTTTTCATTTGTACTTTCATTGTAACACACCCGGAGAAAACGTATGACAGAACGCAAAATGATCATCCTTGGCAAAAGCGTGGACGAAAACGGCAACGACTGGAAAGTGGGCGTGCCGCTGCCCGACTTCCAGACTCACGCCGTAGTCTTTGGATCGACCGGCAGCGGCAAATCCACCTTCCTGCGCAACCTCGCGGTGCAGACCTTTGGACTGGGAGCCACGACCTGCATCGTAGAACCGCACGGCGACTTATGTTTGGACATACTGGACGCGGTCCCGCAGAACGCGCTCGACAAAGCAGTGTATCTCTCCCTCGACAGCCTCCAACCATTCTCCCTGCCACTCATGACCATCGGACTGGGAGCCGGACTTGATGTAGCGGTGGGAGCCGTGATGAGCGTGCTGCGCATGGCAGAACCCGCCTCATGGGATCAATCCGCGCGAACGCGCGAAGTATTGCGCCATATCATCCGCGTCCTGCTCGATGTCCAGGGCTGGCAGGCAAGTTTGCTTTCGCTCGACCGCTTCCTCACCAAAAAAGAAACCAAATTTCGTGAACAAATTCTCGCGCAAGTCTCGGAAGAAAACACGCGCAGCGGCGAATATTGCCTGCATGAAATTGCGCCCGCGCTGGATGATGTCAAAGGCAAAGCGGGAATGATGGACAGCATTCTGGCAGCGCACCGCAGACTTGAAATCTTCATCACCGACCTGCGCTTTCGCCGCTCGCTGGCGCTGCCGCCATTGGGACCGCGCATCAGCCTGCCGGAATTGATGAAAGGCGGGAAGATGGTCCTGCTGCCGGTCAACTCCGCCGCGCTGGGCAAACAACCAGCGGAACTGATCTCAATGATGTTCATGCAAATGGTGGCGACCGCCTTTCTATCGCGCACGGATCGCAGCCAGCGGCAGCAAGCGGTGGTCATCATTGACGAATTCGCGGGCATGGCGGGCGGCGCATCAGGCGGTGGGGAAGTGGCGGAGATTGTGGATGTCATCCTGCGCGAAGGACGAAAATTTGGCGCATCGCAAATCCTGGCAACGCAATCGGTGAACCAACTGTCACCGGAAGTGAAAAAGAACTTGCAGGTCAACACCAACACCAAGATTGTGCTGCTGGTCTCGGACGTGGATGATGCGCGCGACGCCGCCAACATTTTAGGCAGCGACCTGATCAGCGACGTGGACATTCGCAGTATGCCCAAGTTTCATGGCTACGTGCGCGCCATGGTCAACAAATCGCCCAAGCCGCCCGGTATGCCCAAGTTTCATGGCTACGTGCGCGCCATGGTCAACAAATCGCCCAAGCCGCCCGCCTTGTTACAAATGCTTGCCCCCATGTCGCTCGCGGAAGGCGACAGCGTTCGACACCCCTATCCTGAAAAGCCGCTCGTATCGGATGTCTGGAGCAAAGTACGTGAACTGGCTGTCACAGCCGATGACCCCATGCGACCGGCGGGCGCGGATGCGGTCGTGCGTTTTTTGCGCAATGTGAATGAAACCACCTGGCTGCAAATCGTCGCAGACGCAGGGGCATGGAACAGGTATCACGCCGCCCTGCTTCTGGCTGAACCGAAACGTGAACCGGACAAAATAGAACGCGCGAAAAAAATCAGCCGCATGATCTATGGTCTGCCCTGGTGGTTGAGAGAGGCGCATTTTTGGCGGGAAGCGAAAGGCGAATACAAAGAGCAGAGCGAGGCATCAAGTCCGATCATCGCTGAAGACATCACGCCAGAAACGCGGGCACAGGCAGGATTTGGTGAATAAACCCACTGCCGCTGGTACTCCTCTGG
>JAIFKY010000123.1 GCA_020049345.1 Anaerolinea sp. | reverse complement strand
CTCGTTCGACTTGCATGTATTAGGCACGCCGCCAGCGTTCATCCTGAGCCAGGATCAAACTCTCCGCAAAAAACTTCACTCTTGCGAGTGTAAAAGTTACGGATTTACTGGTTCAACAAAAATTTTGTTTCCTATCACTTTTCAGTTGTTAAGGTGCTTGCCATTTGAGCGGACGATATTTTATCTGCTCTATAACCGTCTGTCAAGGTTTTTTACAGACCAAAATACCGATGCTTTTTCTTTCGCATCGGTTCATCAGACTGCAAAACTTTTTCTGCTTTGAGTCTCTGATGTGAGACGGTTACTCAGTTGTAATCGATTTGTCTGGGTGACGAAATCTTTTTCGTTTCTACTGGCGAAGGGCAATTATATGCATTTCCTTTTCTTTGTCAATAGATTGCAAGATATTCGAACCTTAAAAAATCGTGGCAATTTCAATTTCGTTTTCAAAGTCAAAAATCGTATTTGCTTGAATTCATTCTACCATAACATTGACCCTTCATCATTTTTGATACGCAACGCGTTCCATATGTCTCTGAAATTAAATTTAATTCACGCACCAATAATTGTCTTGATATTTTTTAACAAACAGACTCATTTGAAAGAAATAGATTTTGAGCCAATACCAAATGCCTGGACTCTGTATATCCAAAAAACAGTTGATCTGCGATGAGCAGATCAAGATATGGCAAATCGCTTAATGATTAATATACTATGCCGCCCAGCCGGGAGAAATAGCGCTGTAGTTATTTATGTTCGTCAATCCGCAATAAACAATATAAGATGTTACGGATTCATCAAACTTTATCCAGCAAAGATATATCTATTTTTTATCGCAAGCCATGTACAAAAGTAACAAGAAATCAAACCGTGAGTAAGTTTATCTTCATACCGTTCAAAATTACGCCCTCTCATATCCACCATGCTATACTATAAAAAATTTCAGGAGCGCCCATCATGGCACACCCAAACACCCCCTATTTATGTGACCCATCCAAGCAGGAGCATTTACTCACGCAAACTATTACGCGTCTTGGACGAGGGGTGGAAAATGAGATTGTGATTGTCAGCAAGCGCGCTTCGCGAGAACATGCCCATATTCGCCGCGAAGGACGCCGTACTTTTGTAGATGATCCAGGCAGCACAAACGGGACATTTCTAAACGGGGAGCGCGTGATGGGGAGCGCGCAGCTACGCGACGGGGATCAAATTTCCATCGGTGAGATAATGTTCATTTTCCACGATCCAGACACAACGACGCGTGAAACGCCTTTCCCGGAACTGGAAGTAAATGTCGAGGCGGGAATCGTCCGTTTGAATCGGCGCACGGTTCAGTTATCTCCCAAAGAATTTTCCCTGCTTGTTTATCTAAACGAGAACCGCAGTAAGGTATGCTCAAAAGATGAGATTGGGCGGGCGGTGTGGTCTGAATACAAGCGTAGCAATCCTATGGATCAATCGGGGATTTACGATTATCAAATTGAAAATCTGATCCGTCGTTTGAGAACAAAGATCGAGAGTGATGCAAATTCACCTGTTTTGTTGATCACCGTGCGCGGGCTGGGCTACAAATTGCTTGGAAAAACTGATATGGAATGAACGTCGAACTATTAGTTGACTGTTAGCGTTTGGATAGGTTGAAAATTTCACTCGGGGGTAATATCTACATCGAAAGAAAATTGGAGCATAAACACATGTCACCATCGAATCTCAAAGGAATCACTTTAGGAAAATACCGCATTCTTGAGCCGCTTGGGCGCGGCGGAATGGCGCAAGTATATAAGGCATACCATCCGCAATTGGATCGCTACATGGCGATCAAGATATTGCGTTCAGACCTTGTGGAGAACGATGAATTCCTCGCGCGCTTTCGACAGGAAGCACACGCGGTTTCGGGACTCCGCCATGCAAATATTGTGCAGGTTTTCGATTTCGATGTACAGGATGACTCCTATTACATGGTGATGGAGTTACTAGAAGGCGATACGCTTCGGGCGCTTCTCAATGAGTATCGCGTACGGAATCAACGTATGCCGCTGGCGCAGGTCGTTCGTATCATAAAAGATGTTTTGAGCGGATTATCCTACGCACACGCCGAAGGAATCACCCACCGCGATATCAAGCCCGCCAATATCATGCTTAACAAAAAGGGGCAGGGCGTGCTTACCGATTTTGGCGTAGCTCAAATTTTGGGAAGCACACAACACACGGTATCAGGCGCGCTAATGGGCACGCTCAATTACATGGCTCCTGAACAAGGACTCAAAGGTGAAAGCGACAATCGTAGTGACATTTATTCGTTGGGAATTGTGTTTTATGAAATGCTGACGGGGTACACGCCTTTTGATGCAGATACTCCGCTTGCGATTTTGATGAAGCATCTCAACGACCCGCTCCCCATCCCGACCCAGATTGATCCCACGCTTCCGCCAGAACTTGAGATGATCGTACTCAAAGCGTTGGCAAAAGACCCTGATGATCGTTTTCAAACTGCCGATGAAATGCTTGAAGCGATTGAAAATGCCACAGACAATTTATCCACAAATGAACGCCCCACCGTTTTGCCGCCTGGTGGTTTTCCACAACAAGCCGTCTTTTCCGGGGCTTCGCGCAAGCAGATCACAGACCGCCGTTTTGCGGATGCAGACACTGACACAGGGATCAAGCCGATCAAAACCGCATCGCAGCCTGACCCTGAGGCTGATTCGTTTCCCGTTGTGTTTTTACCTACGCTGACAGAAACTCTGGGAAAACTTCACATCATTCACATTGGGCCAGTTGCGGGTGTCTTTAGTGGATTTGCGTTGTACCTTTTCGTTAACTTCTTCATTGCAATGTTTAGCGCCATTAGCGGACGAAACATCATCTCGTATGCCTGGCCGGTTGAAGTATTCCTGTTTGCAAGTTTCCTTGCGCTCATAGGCTGGGGTACTCAGGTATGGGGATTGATGATCCCAAGTGGGATAGTCTTTGGAAACGCAGTCATCCTTACCTATTGTGCGTTGACCGGGCGCTGGGGTGACTGGGCTTTTCTATGGATGTTGGAACTGCTTATTATCTTCGCCTCAGTTTTCATCCCCGTCCAGATCGGTCAAAATGCCAACGCAGGACGTATTTGGGCGCGCGCATTTGGTCTGGCAATACCAATTTTGAGCGCGCTATGTGCAGTCGTCAATATCTTCTTTGCTTTTTTTCTTGCCTCTTAATTCGCTTTATTCAGAAATCACACACACCATCCTGAATGTTTATTTCGAACGCCTGCTGGAAACCTTCGGGACATTTTTTCTGACTATCGGTAAAACCTGTTATTTTCTTAAATCTGGAGGTCTATTATGAAAATTAGCGCTCTCCTGACAATTAGCGCAATAACCCTTGCTGGAAACATATTCCTTGCAGCGAAATGGCCGCTGATCGTCTCCATGTTCTTTGCAATTGTAAAAATTTACATTGCCTTCTCTGTATTCCTTAATCAATTCTTTTCCTAGACTGGAGGTCTATTTATGAAACCCGAACGTTTATTTAATTTGATCGCTGGAGTTACGCTGTTAACCGTTGGCATAATTGCCCTTGCTGGAAACATCTTCCTCGCAACCAAAGCATGGAAAATCTGGCCCGTGATCGTCATCCTTATCGGGGTCGGGCTGACAATTCCCGGCTTCTTCGGCGTCGCGCGCCGCGGGCTTGGCTCATTCTTCATCCCCGGAATTCCCGTGCTCACTACCGGTGCAATCCTGCTATACGCCAGCCTGACCAATCACTGGGATGTTTGGGCTGTGGCATGGCCGCTGGAAATTCTAGGATTGGCGCTCGGCTTTGCATTAGCCACAATCTTCATGCGCGTCCCGGCACTCGCCATTCCCGCATTCATCATTGGAGTCAATGGCGCAATGCTCGCCTTCTGCGCAGTGACTGGGTTATGGAAATCCTGGGCAATCTTGTGGCCCATCGAATTCCTCGCAGTGGGATTGGGGTTGCTTGTGCTTGGCTTGGCGAACCATTCGGCTGGTGTGAAGACGGCGGCAAGCATTCTATTCACCATCGCTGGTGGAGGATTTTTCATCAGCGCGTTTGTAAGCAAATTCAACAACGATGCCATCTTGAAATTTACCGTGCCCATCATGCTACTGGTCACAGGCACTTTACTCACGGCGACATTTCTCATGCACAAGTCGCCTGAGTCTCCAGCCATCACAGAGCAACCCGTTCAGGATACGCAATCTTAACTTGGGAAAGCCGAAAGATTTAGCCACAGAGATCACTGAGTCCACTGAGAAAAACTCTTAAAAATATCTGTTAACAAGGAGACAAAATGCTGAAAAAATTACGTGAACCCGTCAACAGCCTGACCCACTGGGGTGGCGCGATCCTTGCGCTTATCGGCTTGATCGCCCTGCTGATCGTTGGCTGGGAAACGCCCGCCAAGATCATCTCGCTTGCCATTTACGGCGGGAGCCTCATCTTCCTGTTTTCCGCAAGCGCCACCTATCACATGGTGCGGGTCAAGGACAAGGCGCTGGAAATCTTCCGCAAGATTGACCACGCCGCCATTTTTGTGTTGATTGCAGGAACCTACACTCCGTTCTGTGTCAACGCCTTTACAGGCTTTTGGAAGTGGGGCATGTTGGGCATCATCTGGTCACTGGCGGTGATTGGGATCGTGGTGAAGATTTTCTACATCCGCGCGCCGCGCTGGTTGAATGCGGGAATTTATCTCGTCATGGGCTGGTTGTGCGTTGCCGCAAGCGGACAGTTTCTCGCTACGCTCCCTGCCTGGGTGTTGATCTTTCTCATCATCGGCGGCGTGACCTACACCCTGGGCGCGGTGGTGTACATGACCAAAATCTTCAACTTCAAACCCGGTGTGTTCGGCTTCCATGAGGTATGGCATATCTTCGTCCTGCTTGCCGCGGCATTTCACTTTGTGGCGGTGATGGGCGTGGCTTTGTAAGAAGGCGGCTCGTCTCGCAACAGCAGAGCGACCTGATAGATATTAAAGAGCCGCCCCTACAAAATACAAAACAGGGACTGCCCGAAAATGGGCAGTCCCTGTTTTGTATTCTCACGACACTTTAATTCATTTCCTGTCTTCCAGATAACGCGCGGAGCAAGGTGTTTTGATCTGCGTATTCCAAGTCGCCACCAACGGGCAATCCGCGCGCAAGGCGGGTAACGTGGACATCAAACGGCTTTAGTTGCGATTGTAAATATTGCGCGGTGGCATCGCCTTCCATGCTGGGGTTGGTGGCGAGGATAATTTCCTTCACTCCCCCACCGGCAACGCGGGAAACCAATTGCTTGATCTTCAAATCGTCGGGACCAATGCCTTCGATGGGCGATAAAACTCCCTGCAAGACATGGTATTTACCGTGAAAGCCGCCCGTGCGTTCAAGCGCAAGAACATCCAATGCTTCTTCGACGACACAGATGAGCGAACCATCACGTTTTTGCGACTCGCAAATTTCACAGCGTTCGCGCCCTGCGTCGGTGATATTGAAGCATTCCTGACAGAAGGCGGTGTTGGCTTTGAGATTCGCCAGCGCAGTGGACAAATCTTGTGAGATGTCTTCGGAGGCGCGCAAAAGATAGAACGCCAGACGCGAAGCGGATTTAGGTCCGATGCCGGGCAGGCGTTCAAGCGCGGTGATGAGGGATTGGATGGATTCAGGGAGGAGCATAGGTAATTGGTGATCAGTAATTGGTAATTGGGCTTGCGAATTAATCTCGAATTACCAGTTACCAATTACTAAAACGGCAACCCGCTCGAAAGCGGACCAAGCCTTTGGTTGGCAAGTTCGCGGGATTGGTCGAGCGCCATGTTTACAGCAGACAAGACCAAGTCTTGCAGCATTTCAGCGTCTGCGTCTTTGATCAACTCAGGGTCAATGACCACTTCACGGCACTTCTGGTCGCCTGTCATAGTGACTTTGATCGCGCCGCCGCCTGCGGTTGCGGTGACCGTTTCAAGGGCCAATTTCGCCTGCTCTTCTTCCATTTGCTGTTGCACGCGCTGTAGTTTCTGCAACATGCCTGATTGTGATTGTCCGCCACCCATAGCGGCGGGTCCACGATTAAATCCTTTTGCCATAATTTACTCTCCTGATTCGCTAGTTTAATAATCAAATTGAAATCTTGCATAAGCCAATCGTAGGTCAGGCTAAAAACCTGACGCCATTGAAATTTTATAAATGGCGGGTTGAAAACCCACCCTACAAATAATTGGTTGAAAGTTTAGTTAGATACAACATTCGGCTTTTCAGGAGCTAAATCCCGAAAGAGCAGGAAATTAAAAATTACACACTTTAATTCGCATCCACAATTTCGCCGCCGTGTTGGATGGCGGCGGCGACCATGCCATCTTGCGCCACGTTGTCCGGAATTTTGCCTTTGGCGTTGGTGACGATACAGCGGATGGATAGTTCGACGTTGAAATTATCTTTGATCAATTTTTGGATGATCTCGATTTGGTCGGGTTTGTCTATCTTTGAGACAAGGACGTCACTGGCGAGACCGAGGATGAGGGATTTGCCTTGAACGTCAATCATTCGGACTGAATTTAGCAGTGCGGAAAGATTTGCTTGTGATTTTGGCAGAGATGCCGCAAGGTGTTTCCATGCCTTGGTGATGTCGCCTGCGTTGATGACGGGCGATTCGGCAGGTTTCTGCGGCTCGACTGCGCTTGACGAGGAGGCTGTGGGCTGAGATTCTGTCCTCGAAACGGGAACGGGCTGGGGCGGAGCCTGACGCGGCGCGGCGATGTGTGAGGATTCTGACGGAGCGTCCACCGCTTCCGCGAGGGCAAGTTCAATGCTCAAAGAGGGCTGCCAACCGCCGCGCAAATCTGTTGCGGCGTTGTTGAAAATTTTCATCATGCGCAGGACTTCGGCGGTGTTGAATGATTTTGCGTGCGCGTCCATTTGCGTTTTGACATCACGGGTGGCTTCGACCTGGTCAATGTTGCCCATTTGAATCAGCATGAGCCCGCGCAAATATTCGACGACCTGGCGGGCAAGCGAGCGCGGGTCGGCGCCAGAATCGAGAGCGCGGTGAATGGTTTCAAGTCCGCGTGCGGGCTGACGGTTGAGGATGGAAGCGATAATATCCAGCACGGTTTTGCTGGTGGCGGTGCCGAGGACAGTTTGCGCGAGAGCGAGTGTGATGGTTGTGCCGGTTGAAGCGAGTTGGTCGAGCAGTGATTGCGCGTCGCGCATCCCCCCTGCTGACTGACGAGCGATGAGCGTGAGGGCTTCGTCGTCGGCGGTGAGGTTTTCGGCGGCAACAATATATTTGAGGTTGGCGACAATTTCATCCACGGGTACGCGGCGGAATTCGTGACGCTGGCAACGGGATAAAACAGTGGCGGGAATTTTGTGAATTTCGGTGGTCGCCAAAACAAAGATGGCGTGCGGCGGCGGCTCTTCGAGTGTTTTGAGCAGGGCGTTGAACGCGCCACTGGAAAGCATGTGAACTTCATCCACCACGTAGACTTTATATTTTCCCTGCGACGGGGAAAAATTTATTTTTTCGCGCAGGTCGCGGATATCATCCACGCCGTTATTGGAGGCGGCGTCAATTTCGATCATATCCATAAAACGGTTTTCATTCACCGCTTTGCAATTTTCGCAAGTGTTGTCGGGTCTTTGCGCGGGGTCTTCGTTGAGGCAATTGACCGCCTTCGCCAGCAAACGCGCAACGGTCGTTTTGCCAGTTCCGCGCGGGCCAGCAAAAAGATAGGCATGACCAACTCGGTCCGCTTTGATGGAATTGATGAGCGTCTGGACAACGTGGTCTTGTCCGATGACGGTGTCCCATCCTTTGGGGCGATATTTACGGTAGAGGGCTTGGGTCATGATTAGTTACCAGTGAGTAGTAATCAGTTTTATAAAGCTAAAGTAATTTTGTGAACTCATCAATGCTCAATCCAGACTGACGAATGATGGCGCGAAGTGTGCCGCGATCCAACTCCTTATGGTCTGGGACAACTAATTGCCCGAACGGATGATCTCGGCGCAAAATCATGTGACTGCCTTCCTGACGTTTGAGGTAAAAGCCAGCCTTGCCTAATGCCTTTACACACTCACGCCCTGAAATTCTTGGCAGTCCACTCATACAGCAACAACCATTGCGTCAAAATGCTCTTCTGGAACAGGCAAGTTGTCTTCTTCAAGCGCGGCGATATAAACGTGAATGGCTTCCTTGATATTTGAAACCGCCTCTTCGCGGGTTTGTCCCTGACTGAGACAACCAGGCAGACTGGGACATTCTGCTATGAAATATCCATCTTCCCCGGAGTAAATAATCACTTGTCGCATATTAACCTCATTTACGGAACACGATACACGGCTCTCAGGTTGCCCTGAGCGTCAAATAGGCGGGCGTTTTCACCTGAACTCCATACGGCTTCGCCTATGCCCCAATAGAGGTCAATAACGGTGTCTGTGCCTGTGAGTGTGTGAATCTGAACCGCGCCATTTGGGTACAAGGTAAGTTTCGGGAATTTGAATGTATTACCGTCTTCGTCTTTCAATTGCCATGAAGATAAATCCAGTTGACCTTCGCCTTCAAATTTGACAATCACAACCTCGGCGTCCAAAGCCCCTGCGCCGATGACACTGCTGATTTTGACGGCAATATCTGTCTGCGGGTTGAGCGTGGATGCGGGGTCTGCGTCACCATTTGCGGGCGATGCCTGCTGAACTGAGGGCTGGGTCACAGCGCGAGCGTTGCGGTCATACCAAAAGAGGATTCCGCTCGTCACGCAGGCCGAGACAAAAACGTTCAAAAGCAGGTAATAAACCAATTTGCGGCGGTTCATGTTGATTTGAATGATAGCACAAAAAAGTTGAAGGTTGCAGGTTGAAAGTTATCGTTTCAAGGATATGGCGACCCAATCAGCGATTTGGCGTTGATCATTTCGTTTCAGACCTTTTGCCTGCGCGGCGGCGATGACATTCTCTGCCTGATGGGCAAGAATGCCGCTCAGGATAATCTCGCCATTGGGTTCGACCAAATCTGCGAGACCTGCATCAAACAGGCGGATGATGATCGGCGCGAGGATATTCGCCACCACCAGCGGCGCAGATTTGAAGGCGAAGTCGCCGCGTAGAACTTCAGTGACCGAGCCTTGACCCAGAATCAGTTCCTGCCCCACCCCGTTGAGGTCGGCGTTTTCGCGCGAGTTTTTGACCGACTCGATGTCAATATCCACGCCGAGAACTTTTTCCGCGCCAAGTTTCAAAGCCGCAATTGAGAGAATGCCCGAACCACAGCCGACATCTATCACGGGTGAACATTGAACGTTTGACGTTAAACAATTCTTGAAACTCACCTCCATCAACTCCAAACACAACTGTGTTGTAGGATGCGTGCCTGTGCCAAATGCCATGCCTGGATCAATTTTGATTGGGATGCGCTGCGGGTCGGGAGATTCCAGCCACGCGGGAAGGATGAGGAGTCCCTGTCCGATAAGAATCGGCTTGTAGTGCTGCTTCCAAGCCTCCATCCAGTTTTGGTCCGCGATCTGTTTGTAGGCGGGAGTCGGCACGGGGGTAATCATCCCCAAGTAGAAAAGCGATTCTTCGAGTTTTTGGCGCGTGTCTTCCAGTTGTTCGTTGACTTCCAAATAGGCGCGCACGTTGATGGGTCCCGTTGCAGTGCCTTCGTCTTCTTCATCCAAAAATTTGACGCCCTGCTCGGTCATCACGCCGTTGGGCGCAAAGCGGGCGAAAACATCGGCAACGGATTCGGCGAGTTCGCCGTTTACAGTGAGGGATACTTCAAGCCAATTCATGTTCATCTCCAATTTACCAGTTTACCGCTCCATTGGGGCTAAGCCCCCGATGGAGCTATCAGTTTTGAGCGGCACGATAAAATTTGATCTCTACTTTTTCGAGCGTAACCATGCCCGCTTTGATGTGCGGGTCTATCAATTCAAGAAACGCTTCAAGTTTTTCTTTTACATCCACAATTTCAACAACAATTGGAAGGTCTTCAGAAAGGCGTTCAATTTTGAAGGTTTGAATAACGCGGGTATTTGCGCCAAATCCAACAATGCCACGCAGAACGGTTGCGCCGGCAAGTCCCTGCTCGCGGGCTTGAAGAACAAGCCACTCATACAGCGGTTTGCCTGCGTATTTATCGGATTCGCCGATGAAAATACGCATGAGAGAAGCCTCTTCAGGTAAGCGCATGAATTACCTCCAGATCAAATATGAAACAGTGCGACCAAGCCAAACCGCGAACAATCCCAGGATGACATTTGCGCCGACATTTGTGAGCGCGCTTAACATTTGACTGTCACGCGCCAAGTTGAGGGTTTCATTGCCAAAGGACGAGAAGGTGGTAAACCCGCCGAGAAAACCTGTGAACACAAACAACCGCGATTGAGTTGTAAACACGCCGCGCTCTTCGGCAAGTTGCGCAAGAAAGCCAATAATGAAGCAACCAATCAAATTGACGGCTAATGTGCCAAATGGGAAATCAATACTTTTCGAGGCTTGTTGGACATAACCACCGGCGAGATAACGCAGGACTGATCCAATAAATCCGCCGAAACCGATGAGAAGGAGATTAGTCATGGGTAATTGGCTTTAAGAGATTGCGCCGCTTGCGACTTGCCTGATGAGGTCTTTTTCTGCAAATAACATTTGCGGCAGGTCGTTCAGATCGAAGTATTTCATTTCGGAAATTTCAAGGCTTTCCTGAAAGGTTCCGTTCACTATTTTACACAAATAAATCAAGCTGACGTTATGATCTTCCTTTGCGCTTTGCGCCAGCAATAACTTTTGAACTTCTATCTGCATCCCCGTCTCTTCAAAAAACTCGCGGATCATCGCCTGTTCTGGCTGTTCGCGATGTTCCAGTCCGCCGGCGGGAATGCCCCACTCGAACTTTCGATACGTGTGTTTGAATAATAAAACCCTTCCCTGCTGATCAAAAATCAACGCCGCAACCGCTACGCGAAACCTTGGGCGAATAATTCGAGAAGCGAGCAGGTGAACCCAAAGCGGAAGTGTACGCCAAATTCGTAAAAGGATTTTGATCATCGTTTGCGGCACTGTCTAATCATTATAATCGAGTGAATGTTGAGAGACTGTTTAATAACTTCACCACGAAGTCACCAGGACACAAAGTTTTCCCCTTTGAGTCTTTAAGACTTCGTTCCTTTGTGGTCAAAAAGCGGGATTATTAAATAATCTCTG
>JAIFKY010000118.1 GCA_020049345.1 Anaerolinea sp. | reverse complement strand
GACAGTCCAGACGGACTGGTTTCGGTTGAGGTGCCTGGCGACTGGGAGTATCAAGAAGATAATTCCACACCAAACGTTATGTCTTATGTCTTTAGGTCCAAAGACCAAAGCGCTTTAGTGCATTACGTTACGTATGACGACGGCAAGACGAATTGGAATCAAGGCGATGCCGGTAAATTCGCATTGGAGATACTCAATGGCGGTTACACCGATGGCGCCGGTGACATTAAGATTTCCGATGATAAAATTGTGGACGGCATTGAGTACCTAACTTGGAACTCCAGCAAAAGCCAATTTTCGGGCGTAACCGCGTTCAAGGCCAATGGCACGCTGGTGGGCTTGATTACTTTTCTCTACAACGACTTGGCGAAGGATCAATATGCCCAACAGATGGATTACTTGATTAGCACATTGAAGTTCAACAAACAGGAAATGGCGGACAACGCCGGACAAGAACCCCAGGAAACGGCAAGCGCGATTGAGCCTCTATCAGGTTATATAGAGGTAACAGACGATACGGGAGGGTTGAAGATTCAAGTGCCTTCTGATTGGACCAAGCACAACGGAGCGGTGTCGAACGAATCTCTTTGGCAAAATATCGGGCTGGGAACAGCCGAAGTTACCGTCAGCCCTAATCTTGACGCGCTCAAGGAAGAAAAAGCGCCGGGTGTTATTGCAATGGCTGTTGTAAGCGTCATGGATACTTCAGACGCCTTGGATGCTTTAAAGTCCAGCCTCAAAAACTGTCAGTCTTCAGATAGCCTTCCGCCGAGACAGCAGCTTAGCGAAGAAAATATAGAAGGCTTTGTTGAATTGGTTGGATGTACAAATAGCGTAATGTTTCTTTCCACGGCAAGGCAAAAAACCGGTTGGGATGGTTTGATTCTTATTGCATTTACCGCGCCTCTAAGCGAAGACCCTGCGACTATGAGCGACGTTTTTGGAAAAATCCTATCTTCTGTTGAAGTAAAGTAAATTGCCATTGCAAAAATAAAAAGGCTGTTATCTTTTGGGTAACAGCCTTTTTATTTTATCTCTTCAGCATTCTGTCTAAAAGGAGAACGTCGTGAAAAAAATTATCAATCGTAATTGCGCTTGTGGCTATTGCCCTGTCCGCATGTGGAGCGCCCGCTACTACGGCAGCGCCAACGGCCGCACCTTCTAGTTTTTTTTTCAACCATTTTACCTAAAACCCAGCCTTGGCAATCACCGCCTCCACTTCCGTCATGGTCTTTACTACATGGACAAACTTTCGTCTAATGAAAAGTTTATCCATAATCTCAAAAGCCGCGTCCGCCAATTTCATTTCATCCAGATTTTCCAAGAATACAATAATGTGTTTTAGGTTGTCAGGTAGGCGAGAAGTAACTCCGCTATATAAAATATCATGAATGACGCCAATACGCGCTGTCTTTAATCGAGTGCCTTTATGAAACAGGATAACATCGTAAGATAGTTCCTTAATCATATCCACGGCTTCGATGTGCGCTTTCACAATTTCATCCCAGCCCCATGCCTCGTCACCGAAATAATTGACCATCAAGACAGTCTTTTGCGGATTGCGCCAGACGATTTCGTATTTTTTATCCATGCGAGACCTCCAACATGGGGCGAGTCTGAGACTCGCCCCTGCAAAAAATTATCGTTTCATCGTGCGATATTTCACACGGTGCGGCTGTAAATCTTTGCCGAATTTATCCATCATCATCTCTTCGTAATCAGACCAGTTGCCGATGTACATTTTGGCAATGGATTCGCCTTCGAAGGCGATGATGTGGGTGCAGATTCTATCGAGGAACCAGCGGTCATGGCTGACGACGACTGCCACGCCTGCGTATTCTTCGAGGGATTCTTCGAGCGCGCGGAGAGTGTTCACATCCAAATCGTTGGTTGGTTCGTCGAGCAGGAGAACGTTTGCGCCTTCGGTCAGGGTCTTGGCGAGATGCACGCGATTGCGTTCACCGCCAGAAAGCACGCCGACCTTCTTTTGCTGATCCGCGCCCATGAAGTTGAACGAGGAACAATACCCGCGCGAGTTGACTTTGCGCTTGCCGAGTTCCAAAAAGTCTGCGCCGCCCGAAATTTCTTCGTAGACGGTTTTCTCGGGGTCGAGCGTGCGGGTCTGGTCGGCATACGCCAGTTTCACGGTTTCACCGATCTTGATCGTGCCGCTGTCAGGTGTCTCTTTGCCGGTGATCATCTTCAAGAGCGTGGTCTTGCCCGCGCCGTTGGGACCAATGATGCCAACGATACATCCGGGCTGAATTGACGCTGAAAACCCGTCGAGGATGAGTCGGTCATCGAAAGATTTGGTTACGCTGTCAAATTCAAAAACAACGTCGCCGAGGCGCGGGCCGGGCGGGATGTAAATTTCCAATTCTTCGCGGCGCTTCTCGGCTTCCTGTCCGAGTAGTTGTTCGTAGGATGTGACACGCGCCTTGCCTTTGGATTGACGCGCCTTGGGCGACATGCGAATCCATTCGAGTTCGCGCATGAGCGTCTTCTGGCGTTGACTTTCGGCTTTCTCTTCGTTGGCGAGGCGGTTTTCTTTTTGTTCGAGCCACGATGAGTAATTTCCCTTCCACGGAATTCCATAACCGCGGTCGAGTTCGAGAATCCAGCCGGCTACGTTGTCGAGGAAGTAGCGGTCATGTGTGACGGCGATGACGGTGCCTTTGTATTCGCGCAGGTGATGTTCGAGCCACGCCACGGATTCGGCGTCGAGATGATTGGTCGGCTCGTCGAGCAGCAAAATGTCTGGTTCGCTGAGCAGTAATCGGGTGAGCGCGACGCGCCTTCTTTCGCCGCCGGATAAAATCTTAATCGGCGTATCGCCTGCCGGACAGCGCAGCGCATCCATCGCCACTTCGAGATGCGAATCCAAATTCCAGGCATCGTGCTTGTCGAGTTCATCCTGCAACTTGGCTTGCTCGGTGACGAGCGCATCGAAATCGGCATCGGGCTCGGCGAATTTAGCATTGACATCATCGAAGCGCGCGAGCATTTCGACGATGGGAGCAACCGCCTCTTTGACGACCTCGATGACTGTTTTTGTTTCATCGAGGTTTGGTTCCTGTTCGAGAAACCCAACCGTGTAGCCTTTCGCCGCGGATATTTCGCCGATGTATTCATTATCAATGCCCGCCATAATTCGCAGCAGCGTGGACTTGCCCGCGCCGTTCAGACCGAGCACGCCGATCTTCGCGCCGTAATAAAACCCGAGCGAAATATCGCGCAGGATCATTTTGTTACTAGCTGGGATCAGACGTCCCACTTTGTTCATAGAGTAGATTACAAGGGATTCATTTGCCATAGTGGGGGTATTTTACCAGTTGTTTGATTGACCCGAAGGGGTGTGGGTATAATTGCTACGGGCTGGGTCGGGAGACCCAAGCCAAACAGGGAGACCCAAGCCAAACGTCGCCGAATATAGATGTTAAGCGCTGGTCTCCCGACCAGCGCTGTGATGATTGGGTGTGGACGCTGGTCAGAAGACCAGCGTCTAACAGAGTCTAACAATAATGCCGGGAGCAACACAATAGAACGCTATAGAATCGTGGAAGGCATTGGAATATATTTCGTGACATTCACAATCGTAGAGTGGATGCCTGTATTCATTGAAGAAGCGACCTGCAAAATTATTACGGAGAGTTTGAATTTTTCGATTAATAATAAACGGCTGGGTGTGAATGCATACGTCATCATGCCCAATCATATGCACGCAATTGTTTTTGACAAGGATTTTGATAACGCACGTTTGAAGCACACATTGGATGATTTACGAAAATTCACGGGGCGGCAATTGCTGGATTATGCTGATGCGAATCTCCCGAATCCATTTGGGCAAACGTTTCGTGAAAATGCAAAGGAAGACCGTCAACGCAAATTTTGGCAGTCCACACAACATCCCGAAGGAATATTTACCGAAAGGTTTTATCGGCAGAAGTTCAACTACATCCATTTGAACCCTGTCCGTAAGGGGCTTGTCCGCTCGGCGGTTGATTGGCGGTTTTCATCGGCAGGGTATTGGTTGGGACCAGACGTTGGTCAGGAGTCCAACGTCAAACGCGAACATGATGTTTGGCGCGGGTCTCCCGACCCGCGCTCCACCCACCCAGACCTGCGCCATTTACCAAATGATGTAGAGTTATCAGCAATTGGATGGGAATAATGCGTAGAACAAAACGGTTGTCAGGAGACCAGCGTCAAACGCAGTCAATTGATGTGATCGGACTGGGCGCATCCACCATGGATGTGCTCACATTGGTGGATCATTTCCCAAACGGGCGGGAGGTGCAGCAAGCGCTGTCCACGGTGATCCAGGGCGGCGGACCGGTGGCCACGGCAATGGTTACAATATCCCGTTTGGGCGGGCGGACTGCCATGGTTGACTGCCTCGGCGATGATTGGGTGGGAGACCTTGTCTTGCGCGATTTTCAAAGCGAGGGAGTTGGAACAGAGATGATCGAGATCAATCATGGACATACCACAGCCATTTCCAATATCCTAGTCTCTACCGCGGACGGGTCGCGGGCGATCATGTTCCTGCCGGGCTCAGCGCCTGAACCGTTGTTATCCGAATCACAAAAAGCGGCGATCCAATCCGCAAAGATGCTCCATATTAACGGCAGGTATTCGAAGGCTTGCATGGAGGCAATCGCTCTTGCAAAAGCAGGAAACGCTCTGATTTCATTCGATGGGGGCGCAGGCAGGTTCAGACCTGAGATGAAGACGCTTGTGCCCTTGACCGATATTTGCATTGTGGCAAAGGACTTTGCCGAAAAATATACGGGTACACATGAGCCACACCGATCTGCGGAGTTGCTCCTCAAGGAAGGTCCAAAGATCGCCGTGGTAACGGATGGCATTCACGGAAGTTGGGTCTGCGCCACAGACGGCTTATCTTTTCATCAGCCCGCGTTTCTCTTCCCCAAAACTATGGATACCACAGGCTGCGGTGATAGTTATCATGGGGCTTTTCTTTTCGGCTTGCTCAGGGGCTTTGCAATAGAAAAAACAGCCGCCCTTGCAAGCGCAGTGGCGGCGATGAATAGTCAACAACTTGGGGGAAGGTCTGGGATACCCAAATTGGATGAGGTAATAAAGTTTTTGGCGGGGTATGGCGTTATGTTGGGATAGGCTTGCCAAATGGGTTTGACGCTGGTCAGGAGACCAGCGTCAAACAGTAATAAAGTTTTTGGCGGGGTATGGCATTACATTGGAATAGGAATCTGGTCCCAGAGAGTCGGAAATAGTTTTTCATCAGCCGGAAACACTATCACTTTTGCGTGAAAATTTCCACCAGAGCAATCCACCGATCAGGAGCATGACCAAGCCTAAAACAAGGCTCAAATTGCTTGAGGTTTTTGTCTCAGTGACGAGCGGGGTTCCCGTGGGCTGTGGCGCAGCGGATGGACTTGGAGAGGGTGTGATCGGCACGGGGCTGGGAGTCTGCGTTTGCGCAGCGGTCGCCGTTGCGGGCGGGGTCACGCGCAGGAGCAATTTTTGTTCCGGTCGGATTACGGATGAAGCGT
This sequence comes from Anaerolinea sp., assembly GCA_020049345.1. Classification (GTDB taxonomy): domain Bacteria; phylum Chloroflexota; class Anaerolineae; order Anaerolineales; family Villigracilaceae; genus Villigracilis. The sequence goes on along the minus strand of JAIFKY010000118.1, from coordinate 5,699 downwards.
TCAGCCCGTTCCATGTCATCAGGTCGCCCAGTGAAACGTCATACAGTCCAGCGATCCAAAAGAGTGTTTCGCCGCTCTGGACAGTATGATAGTAGTTTCCATCGGTTTCGGGAGTAAGTTTCTGGATGGCGCTCAACGTCGGGCTGGGGGTGATGTTGCCCGGCGAGATCATGAGTTTCTGCCCTATTTGCAGAGGCCAATCCGCCTGGAGTCCATTCAATGTCAGAATGCGATCCATCGGGACATGATAGGCTTCGGCGATGGTGATCAACGCCTGATACGCCCCCACTTCATGGATGATCCTGCCGTCGGCATCGGGTGCTTGGATCGCGATCATGCCAACGGGAGTCGGCGTGGCGTAGCCTTTCGTGTCCTTCCCCGGAATGAATAAGCGCTGTCCGGCTTGCAGTGGAGTATCGCGCGATAAATTGTTCCAAGTCTCCAGGTCGTGGATCGTGATCTGGTAGGTGATCGCGATTGACCAGAAGGATTGCCCCGCCTGTACCACATGAAAGACTTTGCCTTCGGCATCGGGTGTGGCAATCTTGACCGGCATGATCAACTGCGGGACTGCCACCGCAGCGTTCGGAGTGGTGCCAGGTTGCGCGGTTCCTCCCGATCCAGAGGAGGAGGAGGATGAAGAACTGCCGCATTCCTGCCCGGAAACATAAGCGGCTTGCAAGATGTAATAGGTCTTTCCATCCGCTGTCTGAGCCATGCCTGCTCCCACATGGCAATACTCCGCAGTGACCGCCGGTCGCATGTGATCCGGGTCAGCCCAGGTTGCCATGATCTCGTCAATGCCCATGCCGCCGCTGCTGACGGCAAAGTTTTCTGTAGCCCACACCGTGCCGCCGCCGCCATATCCGGCAGCCGCGATTCGACCGCGGACATCGCCAATGTGCCAGGACATGTTGTTAGCCGCCATGGTCGCCGCCGTGGATTGGGCAACAGCATCCACAATTGGGTCTTCGATCAGCGCTGGAAGTCCGTATGCAACGCGCAACGTGTTCATCGCGAGGATCAATTCATAGGCGCTGACCTGCTTTGCTGGAGCAGGCTGGATCTTTTCAGCCCTTGCAATTGCTGGCGGGTGGAATATTCCCACTCCGAACAGGATGAATATACACAAGCCAAGAAAATGTTTAAATCTCATTCGGTAATTATAATTCTACAAATCATACAGTTGGAAACCGTCTCATTAAATTGAAAGAGCCAGCGCGCCAACGCCGGCTCTTTCAATTACTTCTTAGGAGGAGAAGAGAACTCAACTTTATCACCTGCCTGCAAAAACTGCTTGACGCATCCCCTACGTCAGTCAAACGATTACGCAACGGTTTTTATGAGCCTTTTCTAATCTAAATCCTTGTACAAGCGCAGTTTTATTTGCTCTGCTTGTTTTGCTTTTTATAAGCCCAGAAATTTCTTTGCAAAACTACGGACTAATTTCGCCAATTCGATTGCTTCTTTGGCATCGTCCACATTGGGCTCCTCACCAGGATAACGTGTGCGGACAGCGTAGTCGCTGAGTGTATTCAAATGCTTTGGGTCAATTTCAAGAAATATCCCTGCCACTGAGCAAAGATTATTCAACATCAAGAGATCATGCGTCTTTGGAAAGTCTGCGCTTTTGGAGATAAGCAAGGCTTTCATATACTTCTCGGCACATTGTTGAGCATGAAAACATGTACCTGAAACCAAAGGTTGTTTACGTTGCAAAGCAGTCCGCGCCAGAATAAAATCCTCTTCGGCGCTTGCAGCCCATGCGCGCGGATCATTTATTTCGGTCATATAAAACCTTTCCGCGTGTCAGAATTTCCTTCAAGAAGAAATCACCCGCTTTAAGAGCCTTCTCGACTTCTTTTGGAGTTTTTACCAGAATATCCACAGGGAATGGTCTTGGCAGCAGCAAGCGTGATACCGACCAGCTTCGCTCTTTGAGGGAAGCCCTTGTTTTCATAATAACCAGCAAATCCACGTCACTATGCGGATTGGGCAGCCCGTATGCGTAAGATCCAAATAGAATAATTTTTTCAGGTTTTAATTCAGCAACGATTTTTTGAATAGCGGGGCGCAAAGATTTACCCACTGAAACTTTTAATCCCACAGGCACGGTTTCAGGACGGCGTAATCGAGAGAATTTTACAGGGTAAATTGCAGTGGTCATACTGTGTACATTCTATATCAAATTGCGCGTCTAAGCAAATTTTCATTTGGCTATTTCTCGCATGGGCGCTCATCCTATTAAATTAAAAGAGCCGGGGCTCCAAGTCCGGCTCTTTTAATTTTTCTATTTGTTTAGGAGGAGAAGAAGAGAAATCACTTACGAAGGTAACTTTATCACCTGCCTGCAAAAACTGCTTGACGCATCCCCTACGTCAGCCAAACGATTACGCAACGGTTTTTATGAGCCTTTTCTAATCTCAAAAATGAATAAGCAAAGATTAGGAATGTTTTGCCCTGAGAGAGCATGATTTTCGCGACCGAAGTGTAAACTGAAATGGAGGAATAAACCCCGCACGATTTCAAGCAAAATAAAAAACCCGCCTCTTGCGAGACGGGTCTGTTTTTTTAGTGTCCACCAAGGTAGGCTTCGATCACGCTTGGGTCTTTCAGCAGATCATCGCCGGTTCCTTGCATGACAATCTTGCCGGTTTCCAGCACGTAGGCGCGGTCTGCAATTGCCAGCGCCATTTGGGCGTTCTGTTCCACGAGCAGAATGCTTGTCCCCTGCTCGTTGATGTCTTGAATGATGTCGAAGATTTGTTCCACCAAAAGCGGGGAAAGTCCCATCGAAGGCTCATCCAGCAACAGGAGGGTGGGGTGCGCCATCAATCCGCGGCCAATGGCCAGCATTTGCTGTTCGCCGCCTGAAAGCGTTCCGCCCAGTTGGTTGCGTCGCTCGCGCAGGCGTGAGAATCGCGCAAATACGGCTTCCATATCGCGGTTGATCGCCGCCCGATCCGTTTGGGTATATGCGCCCATCTCAAGGTTTTCGGTGACGGTCATGCGCGAAAAAATCTTGCGTCCTTCGGGCACTTGAATAATGCTCTTGCGAACAATATCCTGGGCGGGCATCTCGTGGATTTCCTGTCCTTCAAAGACAACAGACCCTTCACGCGGACGAAGGATGCCCGAAATAGTGTTCAGCACGGTGGATTTTCCCGCGCCGTTCGCGCCGATCAACGCGACGATCTCTCCCTTTTCGAGATTAAAACTAATCCCTTGCAGGGCGTGGATCGCGCCGTAATAAACCTGTAAATTTTCAACTTTTAGCATCATAGCGTTGCTTCTTCCGTAATTGGTATTTTTTTGTCAGGCTGGTTACATCGGGACCAAGATAGGCTTCGATCACGCGCTGATTGGACTGGATCGACTTGGGCTTGCCTTCGGCGATCTTCGTGCCGTAATCCAGCACGGTGATCTGGTCAGAAATATCCATGACCACGCGCATATCGTGTTCGATCAGCAGAATGGTGATTCCCAACTCATCGCGTAGGTTGCGGATGAAGTGAGTCATCTTGCCGGTTTCCTGCGGATTCATTCCCGCCGTGGGTTCATCCAGCAGAAGCAGGCGCGGCTTGTTGGCGAGGGCGCGCGCAATTTCCAAACGGCGTTGAGCGCCATACGGCAGGTTGCGCGCCAGGCTGTCTCCTAGCCCTTCCAAGCCAACGAACTTCAGCAAACGGCGGCCTTCTTCGATGGATTGCTTTTCTTCATCGCGTTCGCGCCGAGTCGAGAGCACCGCATCCACCCAGCCGGCTTTGAAGCGGGGATACTGCCCGACCATGATATTTTCAATGGCGGTCATATCGCCGAACAAGCGGATGTTTTGATACGTGCGGGCAATACCCATGCCCGCCACCGCGTAGGTGGGCTGTCCCTGAATGGGCGATCCGTAAAATTCGATCTGACCGTGTTCGGGGGTGTAATATCCAGAAATACAGTTGAAGAGCGTGGTCTTGCCTGCGCCGTTCGGACCAATGATGCTGGCAATTACATTTTCCGGCACCACCACATCCACAGCGTTGACGGCGGTCAAGCCGCCGAAAATTTTCGATACTTGTTTGGTTTCAATACATGTGGACATGGCTAGGCTTCCTTGCCCGACGGATTTTGAGCGGCAGCTTTTTCCAGTTCAGGTCTTCTGGCAGGCAGGAAACCCTCCGGTCTAAGTTTCATCATCACAATCAAAAGCACGCCGAAAATCAGCAAACGGTAACTTTCAGTTTCGCGCAAAATTTCGGGCAAGCCTTTAAGCGCAAATGCGCCGAGGAAAATGCCGGGGATATTGCCAATACCGCCGACGATGACAAGACAAATGACATTGATCGAAACCATCAACGCATGGTCATCGGGACCGGTAAACTGGTTGCGCGAAGCGAATAACGCGCCAGCCAACCCCGCCACCGCCGCACTCAGTGAAAGTGCCAGCAGTTTCGAGGCAAAAGCATTGATGCCCGTCGCGCGCGCAACGGTTTCATCCAGATTGATCGCGTACCATGCTTTTCCAGTGCGCGAGTTTTGCAGCCGACTGGCAATAAAAGTCACCACCAACACGGCAACAATGATCAGGTACATAAAGTCAACATCAGAGATAAACGATTTGCCCAAAATGGTTGGACCAGCAATATCACGAATACCGCGCGGTCCCGCTGTGTAGTCGGTCATCAAATCACTCTTGAGCATAATGCGAATAATTTCTGCAAAGCCCAGAGTCACAATTGCCAGATAGTCGCCGCGTAAATTCAAAATGGGCAGACCAATCAACAGTCCAGAAATGCCGGCGGCTAAAACGCCCAGCCCAAGCGCGACCCAAAAATTCATCATCAGGTGATGCGGTTCGGGCGCAGTCAGCAAGGCAAAAGTGTACGCGCCAACCGCAAAGAAAGCCACGTACCCAATCACCAATTGCCCCGCCCAGCCGGTGATGATGTTCAGCCCCAAACCCAAAATGATATAAATTCCAACCGTGCCAAAAACATAATTCCAGTAGCCGCCCCAGGTGCGGGGGAGGATAATCAAAATTACGGCAAAGACCACCAGAGAAGCATAGCGCGTATATTTATTCTGGAGGATGCTTGAAACACGCTCCGAGCGGATGACGCCCGAAACAGAATTAGACGCCTTGCGCGCGCCAGATTTGACCGAGTCGTTGCTGCGCAGGAAGAAGGATAGCGCCGCCGCCACCAACCCCGAGGCTGTCAGCACAGCAAACAGCATGAGGCTACCCGTTAGCGGAGCCTGATTAAAGAGGAACAACTTGATCGATTCAGGCGAAACAGACGGCAGGTACGTGCGCGGATCAATCTTGTTGGAAGTCAACTCGCCAAACAAAAAACCGATGACTGCCGCGAACAATCCGCTCATTGCAGCGGAGGCTGTCCCCGCAGTGAGCGCGCGCTTCCATGTATCCGCTTCGATCAGTGGGCGCGCCGAGGCGCTTGCCCCTGCCCATGCGCCGACCAAAATCATGAAGAGGGAGAAGAAGATCAACGGCGGCATACCGCTAGCCGATTCAACGCCGAATAACTTTCCAACCAGCACAGCGCCGGTCACCGTGAATCCGATCAAAAACATCGTGACAATAACAATCCCGAAGGTGACTCCGGTGCGAAGTCCTTTATCCAAAGCCGACGATCTCATAGTTTTTCCTCAGAAAGTTTTTCGCCCAAAATACCAGACGGTCGCACGATCAA